>CAZTDK010000175.1:0-9847 GCA_964611965.1 uncultured Binatia bacterium (SeqCode)
GGCGCCGGACAGCCCGGCCGAGGACGCTGGTTTGCACAACGGCGACATCGTCCTGCAAGTGAACCGGAGAGTGGTCGGGTCAGTCGATGCTCTGAAGGCGGAGATTGCCAAGGTCGCCGAGGGGAAGAGTCTCTTGCTCCTGGTGCGGCCAGCTGACGGCAACGACCACTTTGCCGCACTCGCGGCGCGCTAAACCAGATCCGCTGGTTCCCCCCTACCCAGCGGCGAGCCGAGGCGAGGGTGGCCGAGAATGCGGCCGTCCTCGCCTCGTTGCATTTGAGTGGCCCGCTGCGCTCTCGTTACACCGGCAGGCTCGCGGTGCAGCCGGGGTAGCTGGAGCATCCCCAGAATTGCGAGCCAGCCTTGGACCCTCTGCGGGCCGTGCGCACGACCATTGGCATTCCGCACGCCGGACAAGCCGGGGCTGAGGCGGTCTGCCTCGAGCGATCAGACGGATCAGACCGATCGGTCTGATCCGCCTGATGCTCCTGCTTTCGACGCTCCTGCAGCCGCGCTGCGTGGAGCTGCTCACTGTACCCGCCCGCCACAACGAACTGTCGTTCCAGGCTGCGGATCTGGCGATCCAGCAGGTGGTTTGCCTGATGAATCAGACAGATCAGCGTGTTGGCGGCGATTTCGGCGGTGGCCTTCTCGATGAGTGGGCGATATCGGTCGTAGAGAGTTGTGGCGGACCGATCGGTCTGAGCGGTCTGATCCGACCATTGCGTGCCCATTGCGCGCACCTCCAATGCTTCCGGATCATTCTTTCCCCAAGTCCGCAATCCGCGCTGGCGCAGAAAGTCCTCATAATCGAGCAGCAGCTCATCCAGGCTGGCGCGGGCGACGTTTACCAGCCGCAGCTCTGTCTGGCTTGAGGTTGCAGATGCCCGGCTGCCCTCGGTGATGTTCTGTCGACCGCTGCGCGCCGCCTGCACCATCTGCTCACGCATGCGTGAGCGTTTGTCTACGAAGCGCTCGCAGAAGATCACGGTGCCGTCATAGACGATCTCCGTGACCTGAAAGGAGCGCAGGCGGCGGTATCCGCCATGAGGCCGCAGTGGTGAGGCATCCGAACCCATCATGATACCTGCGTGTGGATCAATCTACGTACGTGCATGTACCATATAGCTAGTCAAGGTCGAAGGATTGCGAGCACGCATCCTCTTGCTTCCGAGTGCGTGGGGCGGATGCGTGAACCACCCCGTGGACGACTACCGTCTGCGGCCCGCCCGCGCTATAGCGAGGGCGTGCGCCGACCCTCCCGCTCAACGGTTATGCGCGTCGTCGTCGTTGGGGGCGTCATCAGCCTTGCCCTGGCGGCGGCTGCCGCGCTGCTTGTGCCGCGGCTCATTGCGAGCGCCAGGCTGCGGGAACGCCTGGTGACGGAGTTGAGCGCCCAGCTCGGTGCGCAGGTGGATCTGGACTCGCTGCGTATGGCGCTGCTGCCGCTGCCGCACGTCGTGCTCGACGAGCTGCGCCTCTCGGCGCCAACCGTCGACGTCACGGTTGAGTCCGCGTCGGTCTATCCTGGCCTGCGAGCCCTGTTGACCGGCACGCTGCAGCTGGCCGAGGTCGACATCGTCGGGGCGCAGGCAGAGTTGCGCTCCACAGGGGGCGCGGCGGTCGAGGCGCCGGCCGCGACCACGACGCCACGGCTGCGGCTGCGAGACGCGGTCCGCGCGGCGTTGGCAACGACCGCGTCGGTGGCTGCCGCGCGCGCTCCCGGCTTGGCATTGCGCCTGACACACGGCTCGCTCAGCGTCGCAGTAGGTGATGAGGAGCCGATCGTGTTCACCGAAATTCATGGCACGGTCCAGCTGCCGCCGGAACAACTCAGCGTCGACCTCGTGGCCAGCTCGAACTTGTGGGAGCAGGCGGCTCTGCGTGGGTCGATTGATCCGGTCAGCGTGCACGGCGACGGCCGCCTCACGTTGGCCGGGATGCGCCCGCAGGTGATCGGTCACTACTTGATGCCCGCCGATCTGGAACTTGGCAGCGCCACGGCAAGTCTCGACGCACGCCTCACCTCCACTGCGATCGACGCATGGCGCGCGAATATCGAGGCAACGGCCCCGCAGCTGCCGCTGCAGCGCGGGGGCGCGCAGCTGACGCTCAAAGGCGCCCACGTGAAGGCCAGCCTCACCGTGGAAGGCGAGAACATCGGCATCGCCTTCGACAGTGTCCAGCTTGCCGCCCCGCCCACACAGCTATCGGCAACGCTGGCGCTGAATCGCGCCACACCGCAGGCGCGCCTGGAGGTGGAGGGCAAGGATCTGGATGTTGCCAACGCGCATGAGGCGGCGGTGTTCTTCGCCGGACACAATCGGACGGCACGCGCGATCTTCGACGTTCTGCAGGGCGGAAAAGTGCCGCAGCTGACGTTGCAGGCGGAGGGCCGGACCCTGGCAGACCTGGGCAGCTTGGATGCCATGCTGATCCGTGGCGCGCTCGTGGACGGACAGGTGCGGCTACCCGGCAGTGGTCTCGAGCTCGCCGATGTCAGTGGTGCGGTGTCCGTCGTCAAGAGTGTCTTGATTGGCGAGCACGCCGCCGGTCGGGTGGGCAATACCTACGCGCGCGACGGCAGCGTACGGGTTGGCTTGACCGACGAGTCGAACGAGCTGGCGGTGAGTACCGCGGTGCGGGCGGATGTGAGTGACCTGCCGGCGGTGCTCGAACAGGTCGTCGACAGCGAGAGCCTGAACCGCGTGCTGGCGCAGCTCACGGACGTACAAGGCACAGCCGAGGGGCAATTGACCCTCGGCGGAAGCACCGACGGCGCGACGGCGACGGTGGACGTGGCGCAGTTGAGTGTGTCGGCGCACGTGCGCGACCTGGCCCAGCCGGTGCGGGTGACCGGTGGGCAATTTCACTACAACCCAGACGGCATCGCGGCGACCGACCTCACCGTTGTCACTGGCGCGTCGACGCTTGCGGGGGTTGCGCTGCGCTTCGATACCAGTGCTCCGACTGCGCGCATCGACATCAGTGGCGCAAACGGGCGCATCGCACTCAACGAGATCCATCCGTGGGTCCTGGCGTCCGGGTGGCTCGCCGAATCCGCATGGACCCCGACGACCCTCGCGGGCACGCTGCGTGTCGATTCCCTGACCGTACGAGGTCCGGCAGCCCGCCCCGCTCTGTGGCAGATTGCTCTGGCCGGAGCGGTGCCCAAGCTCGATGTAGACAGTGCGCGGCTGCGACAGGTAACGGCCCTGGGTTTTCCGGTAGCGGTATCCGATCTGCGTGTGACGCACGATCCCGGCGCGACGCGCGTGTTAATGGGGGTGGCCGCGCCCGGCGGCCTGAAGGCGACCGTCGATGTGGCCTGGGACGCCAAGGGGGTCGACCTCAAGCGGCTGACGCTTCGCGACAGTCAGTCGAACGCCACGCTGGCGTTGCAGGTCGAGGAGCGCGAGTTCGAGCTGGCATTTGCCGGGAACTTGACGACGCAGACCCTGAAGGCGTTGCTCCACGACGAGCATGATGTTCCCCATGCAATGCGCGGAGATTTTCGCGTGCGGATCCCGTTGGATCAACCGATTCGGTCGACAGCGAAGGGCCGACTCGAGGTGTTCAATGTTGCGCTGCCCGGCCCGGGCGATCTGCGAGTGGACATTGCACAAGCCAACCTGCGCGCCGCGGGCGGCGTGCTGGCCATTGATGCCCAAGGCGATGTGAATGATGGTCCCCTCCTGCAACTCCGTGGCAACTTGCGGCCGGCGACGGATGCGGTGGTCGCGGACCTCGATTTGGTTACCGGTCCGCTCGAAGGGACGCGTCTGGCAACGCTGTTCTCGCAGGCCGGCGATGGCAATGGCCGCACCGGCTCGGCTCATTTGCCGTTGCGCGGCAAGGTACGGATCGCCGCGGCGTCGTTCACCTATGGTGGCTACACGTGGCAACCCGTGCGTGCGGTGGTGGATGTGTCGGGAGCGGCACCCGTCGTTACGATTGCGCAAGCCAACCTGTGCGGCATCGCCACACCCGGGAAAATTGCGGTGACAGCGGACGGCGTGAGCCTGCAGTTCAAACCGGCGGTGACGAATCAGCCGATCGATCAAATCCTGAAGTGTCTCTCCGGCGGACCGTCACGGATAACCGGGCGGTGCACCCTCGCCGGGCAAATCGATGCGAGCGGGCGCGGTCCGCAGCTGCTGACGACGGCGTATGGGCAGCTGCAGTTTAACGCCAAGAGCGGGCGGATCTATCAGGGCGGCGGATTCGAAAAGGTCCTCGCGGTGATGAGCGTCGGGCACGGTTCCTGGAATCTCTTGTCTGACCTGACCGACGACGGCTTGCCCTACAATACGATCGACGTGAAGGGCGAGTTGCGGGACGGCAAACTGGTCCTCACCGAAGCGACCATGGATGCGCCGTCGATGAAGATGGTTGGCGAAGGCAATGCCGACCTCAAGGGCGGAACGGTTGATGTGACGTTGCTGGCCGCGCCGTTGAAGACGGTCGATATGGTGGTCAGCCGGATTCCAATTCTGGGCCACGTGCTTGGCGGCAATCTCCTGACCATACCGATCAAGGTGAAAGGTCCGTTGCAGGATCCCTCGGTGACGCCGCTCGACCCGTCGGACGTCGGCAGCGGCCTGCTCCGCGTGATGACGAGGATCGTCAAGCTCCCGCTGACCTTGCTGGATCCATTTCTTCCCGCGCGCGACAAGCAGTAGGGCTGCGGCCGGCGTCCCTTCTATGGACGCTCCCGTTGGGCGCTCGGCGGGGCGAGAGGAAGAAACTCCACCAACGTAGCGGCGCCTCCTCTCTTGCGAACGACTTGTCCGCTCTGGACAGCGGGAGCCGCGCGCGTATACTCGGCGCACTGATTGAAGGAGGAGCCGTATGCGCCTCTGACTCTTGTGCCGCAATGGTCTAGCCAACTATCTGCCGCCATCTCGAAGATGAAGGCGGTCGTCAAGTTGCAGTCAACCAACAGAAGGAGGAGGGACATATGCCACTCGGGAATCGTGTTGCAGCAGAGTTCGTCGGCACCTTCTGGCTTGTTCTCGGAGGATGCGGCAGCGCGGTGCTGGCCGCGGCGTTTCCGAACGTCGGCATCGGATTGCTGGGTGTTGCGTTCGCCTTCGGCTTGACCGTGCTCACCATGGCGTTCGCCATCGGTCACATTTCGGGATGTCATCTGAATCCCGCGGTGACCTTTGGTCTGGTTGTCGGCGGCCGCTTCAAGTCGTCCGATGCCGGGCCGTACATGATTGCCCAGGTCATTGGCGCCTTTGTCGCGGCGGCGCTGCTGTACATCATTGCCAGCGGCAAGCCCGGATTCGATCTCAGCGGCGGCCTGGCGTCGAACGGTTACGGCGCCCACTCGCCGGGCGGATACTCGTTGTTCGCCGGCTTCGTCACCGAAGTGGTGATGACCTTCATGTTCCTGATGATCATCCTCGGCGCGACGGACACGCGTGCGCCGAAGGGATTCGCGCCGATCGCGATCGGGCTCGGCTTGACCCTCATTCACTTGATCAGCATCCCGGTCACCAACACGTCGGTGAATCCGGCGCGCAGCACGGGTCCGGCGCTCATCGTTGGCGGCTGGGCGTTGGGGCAGCTGTGGTTGTTTTGGGTGGCGCCACTCATCGGCGCGGGCTTGGCGGGGATTGCGTACCGCGCTGTGGCGGGGAGCGCCGACGGCAAATGAAGGGCGACTGATGCCCTTGTGCTGCCGGCTGCGCGACGTGAAGATCAAGCCGGTGGTCGAAATCATGAAGCCGCAGAATCTCGTCGGCTACGGCGGGCTCTGCGGCTGGGCGCTGGCGCGGGCGCACGCGCGTTCCGGCGATGCGGCCGTGCTAGCCGGGTACATGGGCAAAAGCGACGCGTTCGACGAAGCGGTCGCCGACTTCGCGGCGGCCTACGCCGACCAGACCGAGCGCGACCACGCCGCGCTCGTCGCGGCGGCGCGCGCCGGGCGTGTGGAGGTGCGCAGCGAGGCGTGAGCCCGGTTGTTCCTATATGCCGCCACTGCAGTCTACACGGCATGGAGGAAGCCTCCGCCACGGGTAATCACGCAAAGTTACGGAACGCATTCAGGAGCTGAGCAGATGGCACATCCGCACATGCACTACGATCCGGAAGGTCCGGTCAAACGGCTACGGGAGATCTGCCTGGCGCTGCCGGAAGCCACCGAGAAGGAAGCGTGGGGCGAATGTACCTTCCGCGTCGGCGGCAAGATGTTCGCGATGACCGACAATCATCATCACGGCGGCGCGCACGTCTCGGTGTGGGTGAAGGCGACGCTGATGGTGCAGGAGATCCTCGTGGGTGCCGACCCCAAGCGGTTTTTCAAGCCGGCGTATGTGGGCCACAAGGGATGGGTGGGGGTGCGTCTCGATATAAAGGAGGTCGACTGGGAAGAGCTGGCTGAGCTGCTCCAGGACGGCTATCGCATGACGGCCCCGAAGCGGCTGGTGAAGCTGCATGACCCAGCGGCGCGTGCTCTCCCGGCGGCCGTTGAGGAGCCGCCTCAGCGGGAGCAGGCGAGCAGCCGTCGTGCCCGGCGCTCCGTGCGTCAGACGAGTTGAGTATCGCTGTCGATCGTGTCCGGAAGTGTCATGGCGTCAGCCATCGGGAGCGGTCCCGCAGTCCCTCGTGGGTGTGCGTCGTCTGCGTCGTCGGGTGTTCTCTTGTCGCCGCGGCAATTATGCGGTAAGAGCCAGCCGCTGGTTGGAGTGGCGACAGGCGGCTTTGATGCCCTGGGACGATCAGGGTGCGGAGCGCGGGAGCACAACAGTCAACGGAGGAGGAGCAGATGCACAGCATGACGAAACATGGAAGAACATTGGCCTTGGCGGTGTTGGTTGCCGCCCCCTTGCTGATGAGCGCGTGTACGCCGACGCGCGCTCGCCGCGGCACGCCTGAGGAATCGGGTTTTCTGGGGGACTACTCCGAGCTCCAGAAGGTCGAGGGCTATCCAGCGGCGCGTATCTACATCCGGCCGGGTGTTCAGTGGGCGAGATACAACGCCATCCAGCTCGACTCGGTGGGATTGTACACCGACGCGAGCACGGCGAGTCTCAGCCCGGAAGACCAGCAGATGCTCACCGACATGCTCTACAAGAGCCTGTATGAGGATCTGAGCAAGTATTTCACCGTCGTGGACCATGCCGGTCCCAATACCCTGCGTCTGCGGGTGGCGTTGACACAGGTTCAAGGTGCGAAGCCGGTCCTGCGCACCGTGACCACCGTCGTGCCGCAGTTGCGTGTGCTTGGCACCATCGTCGGCCTCGCGGGCAATACCGCGGTGACCGTCGGCTCGGCGACGGTGGAAATGGAAGTCCTGGACTCGGACACCAACCAGCGGCTGGCGGCGGCGGTGGATGACCGCGCCGGTACAAAGGTGTTGTTCGCCAAGCGCGCCTACACGACGTGGGGCGACGTCCAAGCCGCATGCGGCTACTGGGGCGGCCGCATCACTTGGCAGTTGGCGCGCCACGGCGTGCAACTCAAGCCGGGCGCGACCATGCCGGCAGAGCCCGAAGAAAGCCGTACCATCTAACGATCCGAGCCGCGCTGGCCGCTGGCCTCACTGCATCGCGGCGCAGCTCGGAGAGCGTCTCCTTGGTTGACCCATCACCCGGCGACGCCGGGTGATGGGTCGTGCCTGACGGCGAACGCCTCGAAGCACCCGTGACCGGAGAGACTCGATACCTGGGGAGCAGTGTGCTTTGCTCGATCCGGGCGCACGGCCTTGCTCGCGCCATCAGCACGGGCGCGATGGTGCTCGTCGCCGGCTGCGCGACCCCCATCGGCGTGAAGCGGATCAGCCCGCAAGCGGCGAACCGCGCGCTCACCGCCAACGTGCTCACCGCCGGAAAGCTCGGTGATACCGCGCAGCAGTACCTCTACCGCCTGAACCTCACGGAGCGGTTTGCGGAGGATCCGGCGGGCACCATCCTGTTGATCTACTCCGGATTGGGACAAGGGGACGAATCCGATCGCTTGTTCGCCCTGGCGGAGCTGTCCTTTGATTATGCCGACCGCAGTGGCGACCGTTCCTACTTTCTCGCCGCGGCGGCTTATGCCTGGGCGTTCTTGTTTCCGCAGAACCCGGCACTACGTCCTGGTTGTTACGATCCGCGTGTGCGGACCGCAATGGATCTGTACGACCGCGGCGTCACGTCGGGGTTGGCGAGCGGCAAAAGCGGCGAGGTTGATCTGCGCGCGCGCACCATCGCGCTACCCTATGGGCCGCTGCAGGTGGCGGTTGATCCGTCCGGCTTCAAGTTTGGCAGCTACCAACTCACCCAATTTACCTCGGTTGCCGACTTCGAGGTGCGGGGTATGCGCAACCGCTATCGGCGGCGCGGCATTGGTTCACCGCTCGCGGCGTCGGTGTCGAGATCCGGTGAGGAGCGCGTCGACCGGTGGATTGCGCCCAAAGCCAAGGTGCCGGTCACCGCGCTGCTGCGCTTCGACGATCCGCGAGAGGGCATGAGTACGGGGACGCTGCATGCGACCCTCGAGCTGTACGACATCGAAAATACCGATGCCGTTCAAATTGACGGCGTGACCGTTCCGTTGGAATCCGAAACCACGGCGACGCTCGCCTATCAGCTCGAAGGGTCGCCGATCTGGGACTTCGAGATCGCCGGCTTCCGCAGCGGCGACTTCAGCCTGGCGAAGAGCGAAGACAATCTGTTCATGCTCCACCCGTATCATCCCGGCCGCATCCCGGTCGTCTTCGTGCACGGCACCGCGTCGAGCCCGGCGCGCTGGGCGGAGATGACCAACGAGCTGCTGAACGACCCGGTGTTGGGGCAGCGCTATCAGTTCTGGTTCTTCACGTACAACACCGGCAATCCCGTTGCCTATTCATCCATGCGCTTGCGCGAAGCACTGCAAGGCGCAGTGCGCGACCTCGATCCCGATGGCAAGGATCCCGCGCTGCGCCACATGGTGGTCATCGGGCATAGCCAGGGTGGCTTGCTCACCAAGATGACCGTGGTGAGCAGCGGGACGCGCTTCTGGGACAACAACTTCAAAGTGCCCGTCGAGCAGGCGGATCTCTCTGCTGAAACAAAGGACCTGCTGCGACGCGGCTTGTTCGTCGAGCCGCTGCCGTTCGTAACCGAGGTGATCTTCATCTGCACGCCGCACCGCGGCAGCTATCTGACCGAGAATATGCTCGGCAAGCTGGCACGCCGGCTGGTGACCCTCCCGGCGACGTTGACCAAGGTGAGTGTCGAGATGGTCAAGCTCAATCCGGCGGGCGCGGCGCAGACGGCGTGGCAGATGCCGACGGCGATCGACAACATGGACTGGTCGAACCCGTTCCTCAAGACACTGGCCGGCCTACCGATCGCACCGGGCGTGGACGCGCATTCCATTGTGGCGGTGCAGGGCGATGGACCGCCGCAGGAGGGTGGCGACGGGGTGGTGAAGTACACCAGTGCCCACATCGATGGTGTCGCCTCAGAGCTCATCGTTCGTTCGGGGCATTCGACGCAAGCCGTTCCGGAAACCATCGAGGAGGTGCGCCGCCTCCTCTACGCGCACCTCACGGTGCACTGAGCAACGGTGTAGGGATATCACGCGATGGCTCGCGCCGCCGCCGCGCCCGTGGCATAGTGCGACGCGGCCTTCCGTATCGGCCTCATTCGTTGCTGCCAAAGAAGGAGGTGTCGTATGTTGCAGATGACTCGCCGGACCCTGCTGCTCATGCTGGTGGCGATCGCCCTGAGCGGAGCCGCCAGTACGCGGGCGCACGCCGCCAGCGCCGCCAAGATCAACAAGGAAGTCAATGCCGCACTCAAGCAACTCTATGCGTCCAACCCGACGGCGAAGGTCATCAGTGAGAACGCCAAGGCCGTCCTCGTGTTTC
>CAZTDK010000176.1:0-9809 GCA_964611965.1 uncultured Binatia bacterium (SeqCode)
GAGGACGGTCGAGTCGGCGGTCACCTTGCCGGAGAGGACACGGAAGATGGACAGCTTGCCGGCGAACGGATCGACGATGGTCTTGAACACGAAACCAGAGAACGGCTCACTGACCTCCGGCAGACGTTCGATCGGCTCCTTGACCTTCGCATCGATGCCCGTCTGCGTGCCCAACTCCGCCGCCGATGCGAGATAGGCAACCGCGGCGTCGAGCAGGGGTTGAATGCCGATCGCCTTCGCCCCGGAGCCACAGAGCACCGGGGTGAAACGCCGGCTCACCGTGCCTTCGCGCAACGCTTCGACGATCTCGTCGTTGGTGAGCGTGCCGTTCTCGAGGTACTTCTCCGTCAGCGTGTCGTTGGCTTCCGCCGCGAGCTCGATCATCTGCTCACGCGCCGCCAGCGCTTCGTCTTTGACGTCAGCGGGGATGTCCGTTTCCTTGAGGCTCCCGTCGGGCTGACCGATGAGCGCCTTCAGAGTGACCAGATCCACCACGCCGCGAAAGGTTTCCGCGGCGCCGATCGGGTACTGAATCATGACCGGCTTGGCGCCGAGGATCTTTTGCAAGTCAGCCACCGCGGCCTCGAAGTCAGCGCGTTCGCGATCCATGCGGGTCACGAAGGCAATCACCGGCAGCTTGAGCTCCTCGGCACGCGCCCAGAGCTTCTCGGCTTCGACCCGCAGCTCGTCGGCGGCGGGCGCCACCGCGAAGATGATCCCGGTGCAGGCACGCAAGCAGTTCAGTGCGTCGGGAAGGAAGTTCGCATACCCTGGCGTGTCCACCAGGGTCACTTCGTGCTTCTTCCAATTCAGGCTGCAGAGCGTGGTGGTGAGCGTCGTCTTGCGACGGATCTCTTCCGGCTCGAAGTCGAAAACCGATGAGCCGTCATCGACGCGCCCGAGGCGCGTGGCGGCGCCGGCGGCAAAGACCAGCGCGTCTGCCAGGGACGTCTTGCCGACCCCGCCCTGGCCAACGACACCCACGCTGCGGACCAATTTCACATCATCAGCCATCGTGCCTCCGATTCATGCGTCCGAGTTGCGTTCGTAGATCAGGCGGAGCCCGTCGAGGGTGAGGAACTCGTCGACCTCCTCGATGCTCTCGGACTCCGGCGCCAACAACGGCGCAAACCCACCGGTAGCGATCACCCGTGCCTTCACCTTGTTCTCTTTTTGTATGCGCGCGACCAGGCCGTCAACCAGCGAAACGTATCCGTAGATCAATCCCGACTGGATGGCGTGCACGGTATTGCGCCCAACGACGTGTTTCGGCTTCACCAGCTCAACCCGATAAAGCTTCGCGGTCCGATCGAACAAGGCGTCGCTGGCGATGCCCAACCCGGGGGCAATGACCCCCCCAACGTATTCGCCCCTGGCCGACACGTAGTCGAAGGTGGTCGCGGTGCTGAAATCCACCACAATGGTCGTATCGTGCGTGCGATCGTATGCCGCAATGGCGTTGACGATGCGGTCGGCGCCGACCTCTTGCGGCTTGTCGTACAGAATGGGCATGCCGGTCCGTACGCCGGGCCCGACGACAAGCGGCTCGACACCAAGGTATTGACGACACACCTGCTCGATGGTCTGCGTCATCAGCGGCACCACGGACGACACCGCAATGCCGCCGATCTCCGGGTTGCCCGCGTTGTTCAGGAGATTGCGGACGAGAACCCCATACTCGTCGGTGGTCCGGCGACTCTCGGTCTGCAGCCGCCAGTGATGCCGCAGCACCCTGCCCTCGTACACGCCAAGCACCGTCTGCGTGTTGCTCACATCGATGGCGAGGAAGACCTTCATGCACACGCCGTTGCGTTTTCCAAAGGAGGGTCGGCACGCATTTTCCGATCACCCGTTGCTGTCACCGCGCGCCGTCATATCGTCTCCGTGGACCCTTCTGAGAATGGAAAGTCGTGGCTCCGGAGTCAAGGACCGCAAGTAGGACCTGCTCGTGGCGTGTCGCTGGTGGTCCTCACCACATGCCACCCGCCACGAGCGAAAGCGCGTCGCATTACGAGTTGCGGGCATAGATCAAGCGCAAGCCGTCCAGTGTCAGGAACTCATCGACGATCTCGATGGTCTCCGATTCCGGTGCAATCAGCGGGGCGAAGCCACCGGTGGCGATGACTCGGGCGCTGCCATCGTGCTCCTTTTGGATCCGTCGCACCAACCCGTCGACGAGGGCGACGTAGCCATACACCAGTCCGGACTGGATGGCTTCCACGGTATTGCGGCCTACCACATGCGCCGGTTTCGCCAGGTTGACGCGGTAAAGCTTGGCCGTGCGTTCGAACAAGGCATCGGCGGCGATCCCGAGCCCTGGTGCGATGACGCCCCCGGCATACTCACCCTTCTCGGTGACGAATTCGACCTTAGTTGCCGTCCCGAGGTCGACGACAACCGTCGCCGCGCCCGTGCGCTCGTACGCGGCGACCGCGTTGACCAACCTGTCGGTCCCCAACTCCTGCGGACGATCGTACAGCACGGGCATCCCGGTACGCACGCCGGGGCCGACGAGCAGCGGCTCGACACCCAGATAGCGGCGACACAGCTCGTCGACGACGGTGGTCAGTGGGGGAACCACCGAGGACACCACGATGCCCGTGATCCTCGGATTCCCGCTGCCGGCGAAGAGCTGGCGCAAGATGACGCCGTACTCGTCGGCCGTAGAGGCACGGTCGCTGGCGAAGCGCCAGTGGTGGAGCAGGGTCATGCCGTCATACACACCGAGCACGGTGTGCGAGTTGCCAACGTCGATGGCAAGCAGCATCGGTGCCGATGGCTGATCGCTGATGGCTGATCGCTGATCCGCTCTCGCTACCATGGCAGCCTCAGCTGTCAGCTCTTTCTTTTCCGTACCCGTCGATCACGGTGACCTCGCCGGCGACCACGGAGATCATCCGTCCCGCGGTATCGCGCAGCTGCAACGTGCCATCATCGGCGAGGGCGCACACGGTCCCGTGAAAGCGCCGCCCGCCGTCGTCGATCTCCACCGCTCGTCCCGTCAAGCACGACAGACGTTCCCACGCCCCGCGCAGGGCCGCAAAGCCCTCCTGCAGGCACTGCGTGTACCGTGCTTCGAGGCGCGCCAGCAAACGCCCGGCAAACGCGACGCGATCAATCGGCGTGCCCAGCGCCATGCGCAGGCTGCCGGCCTTGCCGCGCAAGTCATCCGGCAGGTCCTCCGGCGTCATGTTGAGGTTCACGCCGATGCCGGCGATCACCGAACGCACGCGATCCTCCTCGGCGTCCATTTCCATCAAGATGCCGGCAACCTTGCGGCCGTCGATGAGCACATCGTTGGGCCACTTGAGCGCCGCGCGCGGCGTCCACTCCGCGACGGTCTCGGCAGTCGCGAGCCCCACTACCAACCCGAGACGCGGCGCGTCGGGAACGGCAACCGGCGGATGCAGGACGATCGACAGGTACAGATTGCGAAAGGCCGGGGACGCCCAACTACGGCCGAGACGGCCACGTCCCCTGGTTTGCGTCTCGGCAATGACCACGGTGCCTTCGACGGCGCCGTCACGCGCCAGTTGTTGCGCTACCGTGTTGGTGGAGTCGGTTGTTTCGAGGTAGCGGATGACCGCACCGAAACACGCCGTCGTACGACCGCGTCGCAACGCTTCGACATCCAAAGGTACATCCGGCCGCAACATCATCTCTCTAATACCAATGCCAGTGAGTTAAGAACCATCCTGCCCAGCAGGCACGCTTCGAGACGGCCGCTGAGAAGACGCGACCTCCTCAGCGCGAGCGGTTATTTTCTCGGAACGGAAGACCTTTCCGCTCACGCTGAAGAGGCCATCTTTCCAGGCGCCGTCTCAAAGCGTGCGATCTGGGCAGCATAGCGCTGACCTCACTGGCATTGTCTCTAATACGGTTTGCACAGGCACGCGGCGCACCCGCCGCGCGGCGCTGCTCGGACGCCGGCTCTCTCTCGGACATCGACGACCGTGTTACCCCGCTCGAACGGCGCGCGCAACGGCAATCCTCCTGTCGCCCGAGTGGGGCTTACCAGCGCATCACCTCGAGGCCGGGAATCCGCGGGAAGCTGCGTTCGTCGCGCGTGACGACCGCATGACCGTGCGCCAACGCCGTTGCCGCGATCAACAGGTCGCGTTCTCCGACTGCCTGGCCCTTGCTGAGCAGCGTCGCCCAGATACGCGCATGCACCCGCGCAGCGATGAGGTCGAACGCCAACACCGGCAGGTACTGCAGCAACCCCTCGACGAAGGCCTCCGTGGTAGGGCGTTTGGCCGCGGCGACCCGATGCACGCCGTGCAGCAGCTCGGATGCCGTCACCGCCGAGATGGCAAAGAGGTCGTCGCGGTGGTCTGCCAGCGCGGCACGCAGATCGAGCTGACCGCGCTCGGCGGCGATCAACACACTCGCGTCGATTACTTTTCCCACACGGAAGGCTCGACGACGGCTTGATGGCGGGTGAGGTCCTCGACCGCTGCCAGAAACGACTCGTCGGGCCGCGCCAATGTTGTCAGCAGGGCCAGGAGATCCGCGCCCGTGCAGCGGCGCACCCCGGCGGGAACCAATTCACACATAGCCTTCCCTCCTCGCTCGACGACGTACGTTTCGCCCTGGTAGCACACCCGACTGATGAGATCGGAGAAGTTACGCGCCGCCTCGGTCGCCGATACGACGCGGCGGCCGCCGCCGCTCAGCGCGCTTGCGGCATCCTCCCGGACGCGCGGCGCCTCTTCCAGGCCAGTCGCGTAACGCGCCCGCCGCTTGGGGGTCTGCACTGAACGCCCTTGCTTCGGAGTGCGCAGATTTCGCTTTATCATGTAATCTGATTATCAGATTTTCAATCCCAGTACCAGTCGGGATGCAAGAATACCGTCCGCCACGACTACGCAGGCTGCCACCCCGCACACCGGCTTGCCACGTCTATGCAAGCCGGAGGGTCATGTGCAGATCCACCGCCGGCGCCGAGTGCGTCAGCGCGCCGACGGAGATGATGTCCACGCCGGTGGCGGCGATCGCCGCGGCGGTGGCGAGCGTGACACCTCCCGACGCTTCGAGAATGGCACGGCCGGCGACGCGGCGCACGGCCTCGGCCATCTGCTCGACCGTCATGTTGTCGAGCAGCAGAATCTCGGCGCGTGCCGCGAGCGCGGCGGCCACCTCATCGAACGTGGTGCATTCCACCTCGATCTTCACCCCGTGCGGCGCGGCGGCGCGCGCCGCCGCGACGGCCGGCGCGATACCGCCGGCGGCAGTGATGTGATTGTTCTTGATCAGGATGCCGTCGTCGAGGCGCTGGCGGTGGTTGAAGCCGCCGCCGACGCGCACCGCATATTTCTGCAAGACACGCAGGCCGGGGATCGTCTTGCGCGTGTCGACGATGCGGCAGTGGTGCACGCGCACCGCGGCAACGAACTGCGCCGTGAGCGTACTGATGCCGGACAGCTGTTGCAGAAAGTTCAGCGCCACCCGCTCGATCGCCAGGAGCGTTTGCGCCGGCCCCGCGAGGCTGGCCAGGAGGTCGCCAGGTTGGACCACCGCGCCGTCGGCGACGCGTTCGGACACCGTAATGCCGCCACCGGCGGCAGCGCAGATCCTGCCGATCAGCGGCATGCCCGCGATCACGGCGCTTGCCTGCGCGGAAATCTCCGCCGTGGCTTGGCGCGCGGCGGGAATGGTGAGGCGCGAGGTCAGGTCGCCCGCACCGAGATCCTCGGCCAGCTCGGCGCTGACCAGGGCGGCGACGGTAGGGAGATCGAAGACGTCCATGGA
Organism: uncultured Binatia bacterium (SeqCode); assembly: GCA_964611965.1. Taxonomy (GTDB): domain Bacteria; phylum Desulfobacterota; class Binatia; order HRBIN30; family HRBIN30; genus CAZTDK01. The sequence continues at coordinate 5,752 of CAZTDK010000176.1, forward strand.
ATCAAGAGAGAATGGAAAACCGGGAATTGAGAATCGAAAATGGAGAACCGATCAATCGAGCCGTCTCTCCGGCGATAGCCGGTTCGACATTCTCAATTCCCGGTTCCCGGTTTTCCATTCGCCTTCTCATTGCTCCGTCAGTGCGGCCAAGTGCCGCCGCAGCGTCGCTCGCCGCTCATGCAGCGTTGCAGCCTTCTGGCGCACGTCGTCCACGATCTCCGCGGGTGCCTTGTCGACGAAATCGGGCCGGCTCAACTTCGCTTCCACACCAGCTAGCTCCTTCTCAACCTTGGCAACATCGCGCTCCACGCGCTTGCGCACTTCCTCGGGCTCGACGACGCCGCGCAGCGCGACGAAGATTTCGCCGAAACCGTCGACGACTGCCGACGGCTCACCGCTGGGGCGCCTGCCGCTGGCGAGCAGCTCCACCGTCCCGATCTTTGCCAGCGCCTTCATGTACGGCTCGACGGTTGCCAGAAATTCCTGGTGCCCATCGGCGGCAATGTGCACCGCGACGCTCGCGCTCGGCGGGATACCCAGCTCCGAGCGAATGTTGCGGACGCCGCGCACCGCACCGCTCAGCTGCGCCATCGCCTGCTCGGCCGCCGCGTCGCGGCGGGTCTCGTCGGCCTGCGGATACGGCGCGATCATGATGCTGGCGCTGGCCTTTTCGACCGGCAACGCTTGCCAGATCTCCTCGGTAACGAACGGCATGAAGGGGTGCAAGAGGCGCAACGCCTGCTCGAGCCCATACACCAGCACCGCCTGCACGCGCACCTTCTGCGCCGCGTCGTCGCCGTACAGAGCGATCTTGCTGATCTCCACGTACCAGTCGCAGTACTCGTGCCAGATGAATTGGTAGAGCACGAGGGCGGCATCGTTGAAGCGATACGCGGCAAAGGCGCGGCGCACGTCGTCCACCACGGCTTGCAGCCGCGACAGGATCCACCGTTCCGGCAATCGCAACTCGGCGCTCCGCAGGGTCGCGAGCGACGGCACCGCCGCGTCACCGAGATTCATCAGAACAAAACGCGCCGCGTTCCAGATCTTGTTGGCGAAGTGGCGGCCCAGATCGGTCTTCTCGACGGCGTAACGCACGTCCTCGCCCGGGGGAGCCAGCGACACGATAGTGAAACGCAAGGCATCGGCCCCATAGTTCGCAATCACGTCGAGGGGGTCAGGCGAGTTGCCAAGCGACTTCGACATCTTCCGCCCTTGGAGATCGCGAATGATGCTGTTGAAGTAGACGTCGGAGAACGGGCACTCGCCCATGAACTCGTATCCCGCCATCACCATGCGCGCCACCCAGAAGAAGATGATGTCCGCAGCGGTGATCAATGTATCGGTCGGATAGAAACGGCGCAGGGTCGGTGTGTCTTCCGGCCAGCCCATCGTCGAAAACGGCCACAGCCACGAGCTGAACCAGGTGTCGAGGACGTCGGTATCCTGGTGGATCTTGTTGCTGTTGCAGTGACTGCACTCGGTTGGATCGGTGCGCGCCACCGTCTGCTTGCCGCAGGTGTCGCAGTACCAGACCGGGATGCGATGGCCCCACCACAGCTGGCGGCTGATGCACCAGTCACGGATGTTTTCCATCCAATGCAGGTACACGCCGACCCAGCGCTCCGGCGACAGGCGCAGCCGACCGTTGCGCACCGCGGCGATGGCCGGCTCCGCCAGCGGCGCCATGCGCACGAACCATTGCTCCGACAGGTACGGCTCGATCACCGTGTTGCAGCGTTCGCAGCGCCGCACGGGGACCCGGTATGGCTCGGCCTTGACGAGCAGGCCTTGCGCCTCGAGGTCGGCAACGATCTGCTTGCGGGCCTCGAAGCGATCGAGTCCGGCGTAACGGCCGCCGTTGTCGTTGATGCGCCCGTCGGTCCCCATGATGACCAGCGGCGCGAGATTGTGGCGCTGGCCCATGGTGAAGTCGTTGGCGTCGTGCGCCGGTGTAACTTTCACCGCTCCGGTGCCGAACGCCGGATCGACGAGGCCGTCGGCAACGACCGGGATCGGCCGCTCCATGAGCGGCAGGATCACGCGCTTGCCCAGCAGCGGCTGGTAGCGTTCGTCGTCGGGGTTTACGGCGATGCCGGTGTCGCCCAACATCGTCTCCGGGCGGGTGGTGGCCACCACCACGCCATCACCGCCACCCTCGGCCGGATAGCGGATATACCACAGGTGGCCGTTCTCACCGCCTTCGGTAGTGATCGCCTCCTCGTCGGAGAGCGCGGTGTGGCAGCGCGGACACCAATGAATGATGCGCTGCCCGCGGTAGATGAGGCCCTTCTCATAGAGTCGGACGAAGACTTCGCGCACCGCCTGCGAAAGGCCGGGATCCATCGTGAAGCGTTCGCGGCGCCAGTCGCACGAGGAGCCGAGCTTCTTCAGCTGCAGCAGGATCGTGCTTCCAAAACGTTCCTTCCACGCCCAAACGCGTTCAAGGAACGCCTCGCGTCCCAGCTCGTGGCGGTTCGTCCCTTCGCTTGCCAGTTGCTTTTCGACGACGTTCTGCGTCGCGATGCCGGCATGGTCGGTGCCCGGCATCCACAGGGTCACGTAGCCGTCCATGCGCTTGAAGCGCACGAGCACGTCTTGCAGGCTGTTGTTCAGGACATGCCCCATGGTCAGCACGCCGGTGATGTTGGGCGGCGGGATGACGATGGAGAAGCGCGGTCCGGGGGCGTTTTCGTCGGCGCGGAAGTAGCCGCGGGCTTCCCACTCGGCGTACCATTTATCTTCGACGGCAGCGGGATCGTAGCTCTTGTTCAGATCGGCCATGGGTCGGGGCAACTCCGCGGGCAGTGCGATATTGGGTATAAGAATCGGTTGGCGATGGCAACTGGCGCGGGTACGGATGGCAGCGGCTATCATCGAGGACGCGCGGGTTGCAGGCAGTAACAGCGCCTCGGTTTACGCCGCCCCGGCAATTTGGCATCGAGCACCGTCTTGCTCTCGCCCTCGGCCGCGCGCAACGCTGCCTCATGTTCCAGGTTGAAGATGCCGTATCAGTCGACACGCCCCGAATGGGGCTTGATTAGTGCTCTTTAGGTGGATTGAGCTGCTTGAGGTACTGGAAGAATTCGCTGTTCGGCGACAGGATCAGCGTGGTCCCCTCGGTGATCGAATTGCGATAGGCTTCGAGGGTGCGTACGAGCTGGTAGAACTCCGGGTCACGCCCATAGGCGTCGGCGAAGATTTTCACCGCTTGTGCATCGCCTTGACCACGGGTGACGTCGGCTTGCTTGCGCGCCTCGGCGGTGAGGATCTGGACTTCCTTGTCGGACTCCGAGCGGATCTTCCGCGCCTCCTCGTCGCCTTCGGCGCGGAATTTCTTGGCCAGGCGCTCGCGCTCGGTGCGCATGCGATTGAACACGTTGAGCTCGTTCTTCTCCGGCAAGTCGGCGCGCTTGATGCGCACATCGGCGACCTCGATCCCATAGTCGCGCGCCTTGGCATCGCTCTCCTTGGTCACCTCGGCCATGACCTCGGTGCGTTTCTCATTCATGATTTCGCGCAGCGTGTGGCGCCCGAGGTTCTCCCGCACGATCGAATAGATCACGTCGTCGAGGCGCGACTGCGCGCCGCCTTCATCGCGCACGGTGCGATAGAACTGCAACGGGTCGCGAATGCGCCAGCGCGAGAAGTTGTCGACCACCAACTGCTGCTTGTCTTTCGTGAGGATTTCCTTCGGCGCCGCGTCGTAAGCGAGCAAACGTTTGTCGAAGTACAAGACGTTCTGCACCACCGGCAGCTTGAAATACAGGCCCGGCTCTTGCACGATCCGCACCGGTTCGCCGAGTTGGACGACGATCGCCTGCTGCCACTGCGGCACCGTGTACACCACGAGATTCCAGCCGGCGACCAGCACCACACCGACAACGAGAATGGGAATCCAGCGCCGGTCCATTATGGCTTCGCAGCCTCCGCCGGTTTTGCTCTGATGACCTGATCGAGCGGCAGATACGGCACCACCGACTTGCCGGCGATGTCGTCGAGAATGATCTTGTTCATGCGCGGCAACACCTGTTCCATCGTCTCGAGGTACAGACGCA
>CAZTDK010000177.1:0-9774 GCA_964611965.1 uncultured Binatia bacterium (SeqCode)
GCCGTGTGGGGCGATTCCCGAATCGCCCCTACATCCGAGAAAATCGACAGTCCCCGAAAGAGAGGGGGAGCTGGAAATGCAAGGATTTCCTTTCAGCCTCCCTGCACTCCCTGGGTTCCTCAGAACCGTGCCATGACTCCCCCGCGGACTTGAATCGGCTCGACGGGGTGGAAGACATTCTCAAATAACGATGTCGCGGTCGGTGTCACGCGCGATTCGTAGGCGTAGTCGATGTCGTGGTCGCGGCGGTCCAGCAGATTCAAAACTTCGACCGACAGACGCCACGTGTCGGTGAGTTGATAGCTGGCTCCGCCGTTGAGCAACACTGTCGGATTGGAGGTGAAGATTCCGTCCGATGTCAGATCCCGCGGCCCAAAGTAGCGCAGCCGCAGGCTCGTTGAGAATCCATTCCAATCGTGCAACGTGGCGCCCGACGTGATCACCAATCCGACGGCCTCGGGCACATGCGTGCCCCCCGGGCTACAGGGCGTGTCGCCCGGATTGCAGTGCGCCGCATCATCGGAATCCGTGGACACAAAACGAGCGATGGAATCGGCAACGTCAAGGTCGAAAGCCAGGTGTTCGAGTGGCGTGAAGTAGTTTGCCCATTCGAGACCCCAACGGTTGCTCGCCTGCTTCGAAGGGATGGTGCCGCCGGTGTCGCCGCTCTGCTGGAGCTCCGAATCGCTGTGCAGGTACCACAGTGACAGCGTGCTCTGTAGATTCGGCAAGGCCAGCGTGCGCGCCCCGACCTCCGCGCCTTTGGTTTGAATCAGTCCGGGAATGCTCTGGGCGGGCCCTCCGTGCGGGTTCTCCGCCGAGATCGGCTGCTCCGTCGCTGTGGTGCCGCGCCCGTCGTTGCTGTGAAAGCTGAATCCACCTTGCGCATACAGCTCCGTCTGCGCCCATGGCCCGAAGATCAAATCCAGCTTAGGACTCGGCAGCAGACTGGTTGACGTGCCGGAATTCGCCGCGATGTTCAGGCAGGTCACGTCGAAGTACTCCAGGTCGCCACGCAGCGCCAGAACCGAACGGAATGTTTGCGCCCACTGGATCTTGGTCTCCGCCCAGAACCCGAGTTGCGTGTCGGTGAATACGTTCTTCAGTGTGGTGGCCGGCAATACGGCCACGGTGTCATCGGTGTCCAACTTGTCGGTGCGTCCGCGGTGTTGAGTCTGGTAGAGGCCGTTGTTGATCCAATCGTTGCGGAATTGCACCCCGAAGGTGGTGCTCACCTGGCGGCCGGACCAGTCATTGTAAAACGTCTGCCGTGCGTCGAACCCACCGACCCAGCGCTTGTCCGATTGTTCGAACTGGTCTCCCTTTGTGGTGTCCGTGAGGAAGTACGTGAAGTCGGAAAACAGATCGAGATCGTAATAGAAGCCGTACGCCATCACTTTGGTTTCGGAGTTTTCATCGAAGCGATGCCATTCGCCCTGCAAGCTGTAGCGCTCGGAGTTGCCCCCGTCGGTTGGATCGAGGGTGCCGAAGAAACCAACGAGCGGCACCGCGCTCGCGGCAATTTGATCGCTCGAGCTCCATTTGCCGTAATAGCCACGCCCGGTGACACTGAAGCCGTTGGTGGCGTCGCCCTGGCTGTACGTCAGCAGCTCGTTGAATTTACGATAGTCGTCGGGCCGGTCCCAGGGGCCATCGTCGTGATACGCCTCGCCTCCGTACAGCACGGTGCCGGCGCCGAGCGTTTGCGAGATGCCGAACACGCCACGCACATACCCATACATGCCGCCTTCCACGGTGGCGAAGTTTTGCGGCAGCGTCTTGTAGAACACCAGATGTGCGTTGCCTGCTGAACCGTAGTTGCCGACGTCCGCGTAATACGGCCCCTTCTCATAGTTGACCCGCTCTACCAGTTCCGGGATGACGACGTTCATGTCGGCGTAGCCCTCGCCATGGGCGTGCGAGGGCAGGTTGAGCGGCATGTCGTCGAGGAACACGGCGAAGTCCGTACCATGATCCAGATTGAATCCGCGCAAGAAATACTGGTTCGCCTTCCCGCCGCCGGCGTGCTGCGTGATGATCACGCCGGGAATGGTTTCGAGAATTTCGCCGCTGCGCAAAATTGGGCGATCGGCCAGTTGGGTTGCGCCGGTCGTCCCTTGCCCGGCCGAGTCCGCGACGCCGACCAGGCTGTCCTGCCGGCCTTCGACGACAATCTCGGGGAGCTTGAGCACCGTGCCGCTCGGTTCGTCGCCTTCCTGCGTCGTCGACGGCGTAGGGGCATTTTCTTCCGTCTGTACGCTGGAAGGTGTCGCCGCCGATCCGGGCCCTTCGGCACGGGCCGCCCCGGCGCACCCCAGCATCACCGCCACGAGGCAGAGCCGCCTGCTCATGCGTCGCATCGCTGCACCTCCGCTCTGCGAAGTGGGCCGCCGAGCCGCAACCGGCAGAGGCCACACGTTGATCGAAGAATCGCTTGGCTATCGGTGACGGTTACGCCGTACGCGGGGGGCCGCGCACACGCACGGGCAGGGTCGGACGATCCACGAGAGAGTGCTTCGGCCAGATGTGAATGACAGAGGCATCGTCCCTGTGGTGGGCGGCGAAAATGATAGGAGGGACGGCGCGGTGAAAAAAGTCCTGTGCATGCCAATGTCCGGTGCCGTCGTCGTCCGGCGCTTCGATTCCCGGGCCGCTGGGTGCGGCGCGGCCGACGCCGAAGGTGTGATGGTGCGCGTGATGATGATGGTGATGCGCGGCGGCGGCATCGTGATCATGACGATGATGCGCGTCATCGTGAGCCGTATCGTTGCCGTCGAGGTGGACGTGCAGATGTTCGCCGCCGGCGTGGTGGTGGAAGTACAGCCCGGCGCGCGGCGTGGTGATCGACGACACGAAGAGTGCGAGGGCCAGCGCGACCCACTCAGCCAAACGTGCACGCACTCGCTGCATGGCGAATGCGGTCTATCACGAGGCGAACGGCGTTGTCACGGATCTTCCTACGGCGAGTGCAAGGCCTCAGTCTGGTGGCGTCAGATTGAGGGCAGCTTCCAAGGCGTTCATCAGCATCATGAACCGAGACTGAGGGGTTTACTGGCAAGTCACGCCGAAGACCGACGCGCCCGTGGGTGCGCCTGGCGCCGATGGCCGATCGCTGGTGGGAGATGGGCCGCGGGACGGGCGGCTGCGCCCGGTTACCGCGATCACGTTTCGGAGTGGATCTCCCTTTCAGCCTCTGACACAAGGCACTCCATGCTGGAGACCGCGCCGCGCCACCTCACGTGGGCCGATCGAATCCTGGCACTCGTGGACGGAGACGACCCGGCGACCGCGCTTTCCAAGGCCCGGACGTTTGAGCGAATATTTGTTCTGATCGTCTGCGGCGAGTACTGGGTCCGGGCGAGTCCGGCATGGGGTGACTTCGGGCTCGACTACCGCCTCGTTCTGGTGCTGATCTCGGCCCTGGGGGTCACGACGCTGTCGGCCAAATGGGGACGGCTCGGCTTTGCCGGCCTGGCGCTCGCTCAGATGGTTCGCATCGGAATCGACTTCCCGACGACCGGCAACCACAGTTACCTGGAACTGCTCCTTTGCGTGTTGTGCGCTTCGTTCGATGTCGCTGATCGACAGGAGCGTCCGCTCCTCTTGAGAACGGTTCGCTGGATGACGTGCGTGGTGTTCTTCTACGCCGGCGTGCAGAAGCTGGTTCACAGCTACTACTTTCGCGGAGAGATGCTGGCGTACGCCACTGGGTTGGAGGCGTTCAAGCCGGCGCTGCGCCTTCTCCTGCCACACGACCACGTGGTGCGGCTGAGTCACTACCACTTCCAAGCGGGCGATGGGCCTAACGGATCGCGAGCATTCCCGTCGTGCTGATGTCCAACGCCATATACGTCATCGAGATCGCGCTGGTTCCGCTCTTGGTGCTGCGCCGAACGCGCGCCTTCGCCGTGTGCGCCGCCATCCTGTTTCTCGTGGCTATCGAAACAGCCGCGCGCGAGTGGTTCTTCGGACTGATCTCCCTCAACATGCTGCTACTGTTCTGCGAACGCGACTACAACCGACGCTTGGTGGGCGTGTTCGCCGCCGCTCTGGCGGGGCTGCTGCTGATGCGCTGGGGGGTCTTTCCGGAGGTGATGTTCCAGTGAGGCGCACGACGCGGGCCGCCCGACCTGCATGACCGCCCGATCACTTCTGCGAATCGCCGGGCGCCGGCTTCGGCAGTCCCGCACGAATCTGCTGCGAGAAATCGGCGGCCTGGTCGGCCGCACGCGCCGCGGTGTTGATGTGCGAGCGCTGCTTCAGCTCCGCGAACGGCAGGCTGGTGTCCAAGCGGCCGAGCTCGTAGGTGTACAACGGTGCATAGCCGCTCAGCAGAACCTTCCAGGAATAGGCGTGCTTGCCCGGATTCACGCGCGTATGCATGAGGACGTTGGTCGTACAGTTGGTCGTCAAGGTGTTGTAGAACTCGGGATGCTCGTTGAGGTCGTTGATCTTCTGCAGGTAACTGAGGAACAACCGGCGCACGTTCTCCGGCGGCGCGTTGGTACGGTAGAGATAGGCATCCTCGGGCGGATCTTTGCGGTAGTTGGTTCGCAGCCGGACGAGATCGCGCTCATCGCCGACGACGTAGATCAGCTCGTACTGCCGAAAGAAGCCGCGGATGGTGTCGTAGGTCTCGCCGCGCTCCTTGCGCGTCTCGATCGAGATGGTGACGAAATCCTGGCCGGCAAAGCCGAAGCTCAGCATGATGTGCGCGATGGCATCGCCCATCCAATACACGGCGATCAAGTCGGCGGAGTCGAGCTGGCGCAGGTCGTAGGTTTTGTCGTAGTAGCGCGGCGTGTAGTCGGTCTCGCTGCGGTAGTCGAAGTTGCGGATATTGTGGATCGTCACCAGGTCGCCCTCGAAGGTGGCGAACGGCAGCACGGCGACGTCGGTCTGCCAGTTGCGGTCGTTGGACGGACGCACGCCGCTCCAGCGGACGAGAAAGACGATGAAGACCACCGCGAACACAGCCAGCGGCCACAGGCGCACCAGCGGCAGCAGCGCCGCGCCGGCTGCCACCAACCCGGCGACACCGACGATCGCGGCAAAACCTACCGCGTGCAGCGGGCCGAAATACAACGCCGCCGCCGCCCACGCCGTGAGCGCGAGAATGACCAGGACCGGCAGTCCGCGGGTGACAACCTTCATGGCGATTTTCATCGCCCCAACACGAGCACGAGTCGCGCGGAAAATGCAATGGTGCGCTCATTTCCCTTCGACGCGGAATGCGGCTCAGATGCAACGGCAGTGAGATAAGGTGCACGCCCGCGTAGAAGCCGGGGACTCGAAGTCCCCGGCTGAGTCGGACTACGTCGTCTGAAGACGACTACCAACTTAAGATGGGGTATGTTCACGAGACGTTGTGAAAGGTCAATGGGCTTCGGCCGACATCATGCGACTCCGCCAGGGAACTCCATTCCCTGGCGGCTGGCGCCCCGGCTACGCCAGCAAGTCCCACGCCGGAATGCAGAGCACGTTGTCTGAAAGTAAGCTCGCTTCGAGCGCAAAGGGCGCATCACGCTGCGGCGCGTTCGCTGCGCCCCGGCTGCACGGCGGCGATGAGGCGCAGGTTGGGGTGGCGCTCCTGGGTTTGCCGCAGCCAGAACTCGTTCTTGAATAGCAGCAAGGGGCGGCGCTCGACGTCGTAGAGGCAGAGCACGCCGCCGAGACGCTCGAGCTCGTCGGCATCGAAGTCGCCCTCGACCCACCGCGCATGCTGCGATTGCATGGCCTCGAAACGGACGCCGACGTCGTACTCGCTCTTCAAGCGGTGTTGGATGACCTCGAACTGCAGCCGGCCGACGGCGCCGAGGATGGGTTCGCGCTCGAGACGCTCGCGGTGGAAAAAAACCTGGACCGCGCCTTCCTCCGACAACTGGTCGAGCCCTTTCTTCAGCTGCTTGCGCTTCAGCGGCTCGGTCAGCATGAGGCGCACGAAGTGCTCCGGTGAGAATCGTGGAATGCCGGCGTACTCGATGTCGCCGGCCTCGCTGAGCGAGTCGCCGATGCGCAGCAGGCCCGGGTCCCACACGCCGACGATGTCACCGCCGAAGGCTTCTTCGATGAACGTGCGCTCCTGGGCGCGGAACTGCAATGAGCGCTTCAGGGCGAGCCGCTTGCCGGTGCGCCCGAGAGTGACTTCCATGCCGCGTACGAAGCGCCCAGAGCAGACGCGCACGAAGGCGACGCGGTCGCGGTGCATCGGGTCCATGTTTGCTTGAATCTTGAAGACGAAGCCCGAGAATACCGGCGCGTCGGGCTCCACCGGTCCGGCGGAAGTGGCGCGCGGCAGCGGCGGCGGCGCCAGCTCGATGAACTGATCGAGGAACGGCTCGACGCCGAAGTTGGTCAAGGCGCTGCCGAAGAACACGGGCGTCAGCTCGCCGTTGCGGAACGCGGCGTTGTCGAATCCCGTGCCGGCGCCGTGCAACAAGGCGAGCGATTCCGACAGATGATCGTGCGCCGCGTTGCCGACGGCGTCGCGGAATGCCGGGTCGTCGAGGCTGCTTACCTGCATGATCGCCTTGTGCCCCCCGTGTTCGCCGCGGTCGAACAGCAGCACACGCTGCTGCCAGCGGTCGTAGACGCCTTGGAAGCTGCTCCCGGCGCCGATCGGCCAGCTGGCCGGGCTGGCCGGAATGCCGAGGACGCGTTCGATTTCATCGAGCAAGTCGAGCGCCTCGCGTCCCTCGCGATCCATCTTGTTGATGAAGGTGACGATGGGAATGCGGCGCATGCGGCAGACCTCGAACAGCTTGATGGTCTGCGGCTCCACGCCCTTGGCGCTGTCCAGCAGCATGATGGCGCAGTCGGCCGCGGCAAGGGTGCGGTAGGTGTCTTCGCTGAAGTCGTTGTGGCCGGGGGTGTCGAGCAGGTTGAGCTGGTAGCCGCGATAGGGAAACTGCATCACGCTGGTGGTGATGGAGATGCCGCGTTCGCGCTCGATCGCCATCCAATCGCTGGTGGCATGGCGCGCGTCGCGCCGCTGCTTCACCGACCCGGCGAGATGCACGGCACCGCCGTAGAGCAGCAGCTTCTCCGTCAGCGTTGTCTTGCCGGCGTCGGGGTGCGAGATGATGGCGAAGGTGCGCCGCCGCGCCACTTCTGCTTTCAGTCGTTCGTTTCCGTCGTTCATACCAATCTCGGCCTGCGGCCGGCATCCTTTCTATGGCCCACTCCCCCCCTTCGGGGAACCCCAGGACAGGATTGGGTCGCCGCGGGCTGCCAAGTCCGACAAGCTGCCAGCTTTGCGTGCGAGAACCGCGGAAGGATGGGCGCAGTCTCTGAAGGCCACTAGCGCCGTGCATCTCGCGTTCAGCCGGGACTGCGGGCAGCACCCTGTCCTTGACCTGCTCCCGGTGGGTCGCAGGTCGTCACATAAGAAGGGCCGCTAGGGTGGGGTGCGGGAGATCACGGGAAACAAGAAAGACGAGATCGGCGGCCGTGTCAATCGCAGGCATTCCGCGGGGGCCGGAGATGGAAGGGGCTGTCGAATTTTGAGACCGCCTCTTCCAATCTCCGCTGAGGCACACAGCAGCACGCTTGTCGAACCCGTCTGAAGCGATGCAGTTGCAACTGGCGGTGCCTGCGACCATGCTTGCCGTATGCCGAATGAAGCGCAGGACAAACCACGGGCGGTGCTGGTTGGCGTGCAATTGCCCGGAGTCGGTGACGAGGAACACGAGTCGTCGCTGGCCGAGCTTGGCCGCTTGGCAAAGACGCTGGGGTTGAAGGTCGTCGCGCGCGTCACCCAGAAGCGCACGGCGCTGGCCGCCGCGGCGGTGGTCGGTAGCGGTAAGGTGAAGGAGCTGGCCCGGCTGACCGGCGGCAGCGGCCATATCCCCTCCGGTGTTCCGGCGCATCGCCGCCGCGACGACGACGACGAAAGCGAGCCGAGCGACACGTCTGAGACGGACGTGCCGCTAGAAGCAAGCGAGCGCGCCAGCGTCGTACTCGTGGATCACGAGCTGTCCCCGTCGCAGGCACGCAATCTCGAGCGCGCCACCGGCGCCGAAGTGCTCGATCGCACCGCGGTGATCCTGGAGATCTTCCAGCGCCACGCGCGCAGCCGCGAAGCGGTGCTGCAGGTGGAGATCGCGCGGCTCGCGTACATGGCGCCGCGGCTGCGCGAGAGCAGCGGCGGCAAAGATCGCCAAGCCGGCGGCATCGGCGGCAAGGGCGCCGGCGAGTCGCAGATCGAGGTCGACCGGCGCAAGGTGCGCGACCGCATCGCCGAGCTGCGGCGCGAGCTCGCGGCGATCGAGAAGGACGCCGCGACGCGCCGCCGCCGGCGGGCGACGCAGCCGACGGTAGCCATCGTTGGCTACACCAATGCCGGCAAGTCGTCGCTGATGCGCGCGCTCACCGGCAGCGAGCTGCTGGTCGCCGACCAGCTGTTCGCCACCCTCGACACCACCGTGCGCGCCCTGCAGCCGGAGACCAAGCCGCGCATCCTGGTCAGCGACACCGTCGGCTTCATCAAGAAGCTGCCGCACGACCTGGTGGCCTCGTTTCGCTCCACGCTGGAAGAGGCACGTGAAGCGGCGCTGTTGGTGCACGTCGTCGACGCCTCCGACCCCGCCTTCCCGGCGCAGATGCAGGTGACCGCGACGGTGCTGGCCGAGATCGAGTCTGCCGAAGCGCCGCGGCTGCTGGCGCTCAACAAGAGCGACAAGCTCACGGAAGAGCAGCGGAGCGCATTGGTCCAGGCTTTTCCCGAGGCGATGCTGCTGTCGGCGAAGTCGCCCGCCGACGTCGCCCGGTTGCGTGCGCGCATCATCGACTTTTTCGAGCGCGAGATGATCGAGGACGAGATCCTCGTGCCCTACGCGCGGCAACGGGTGGTGAGCACGATCTACGAACAATGCCGCGTGCTCGCTGAAGCCTGCGACGAAACCGGCACCCGCCTGCGCGTGCGCGGGCGCCCCGAGGTCGTGGCCCGCTTGCGCGCCGAGCTCTGAAAGCGGCAACGGTGCGCATCACTCGAAAGGACCGTCTGTCTCGGACGATTCAGCTTGCTGCACCGGCCGAGCCACGGCGAGGATGGAAGAGCGCTGCCGGCCAGCGTGCACGGTCGTCAGGTCTTCGAGTGCGACACCACCCATAGCAAGTGCACGACGGAAGGTCGGCTCGTAGGTCACGCGTCCGAAGTCGATCGTGGTAACCAGTCGTAGGAGCGGCTTGACGATTTCGAGTGTCCGCGATTGCCGGCGTTCGAACGTCTGGGTGAAATACATGCGGCCTTCGGCGGTGAGCAACGATCCGACATGCCGCAGTGCCAGCGATGGGTCCGGTAGCAGCATGAAACTGCCGCTGAAATACGCGGCGTCGTAGGGACCACCGCGATGATCGTAGATGGATTCCAGGCGCACCTCGATCCGCTCCGCGAGCCCGCGGCGCTGGACGGCCTGCCGGCAGCGTTCGATGTATACAGCGTCCACGTCGACACCGGTGATCCGCAGGTCCTTGTGGACAATCAGCTCGGCGTGCGCCAGCAGCGCGCTGCCGGTGCCGATGCCGACGTCCAACAGGCGGCAGCGCGGCGGCAGTCGGTCCAGCACCGCGCCGTACCACTGCGCGGTCATGCGCGCGATGGCCGCGTCGTAGATCAGTGCCCGCAGCCCCGGCCCACGCATCGTGGCATGAGGGCAGAGTCGGAGCGGTAACTCAAGCCCTGCGGGCGGCGTATTTTCTATGGCCGCTCCCCCCTTGGGGAGCCTCAGGACAGGATTGGTCGCTGCTTGCTGCCAAGTTCGACGGGGTCTTCGG
>CAZTDK010000178.1:0-9763 GCA_964611965.1 uncultured Binatia bacterium (SeqCode)
GGCGCGCAAAGCACCGCCGCCCAAGCCACGCCGCAAACGGAGGCGATGTTACAGGCGCTCTACGACGGGGCGGTTGTCGAGGCTCCTGCCCTCTGGCCGTCGGAGGTTGCCAACGCGCTGCTCGTGCTCGTGCGGCGAAAAAAGCTGTCGGCAAGCGAGCGCCATCGCTCCCTGATCGCCCTCCAGAATTTGTCCGTGGAGCTCGACCATGAAATGTCCGCCCTGGCGTTCACCAAGCTGTCGACGCTCGCCGCGGAACATCGGCTCAGCGTGTACGATGCCGCGTATCTGGAGTTGGCCCTCCGCAAGAAACTCCCGCTCGGCTGCAAGGACGGTCCACTCCGTGCGGCCGCCAAGCGTTGTCATCTCACATCACTCTGAATAGACCGCCGATGCCCAAGGCGCGCACCATCTTCGCGTGTCAGACCTGTGGCTTTCAGTCGCCGCGTTGGCTCGGACGTTGTCCGGACTGTCAGGGCTGGAACACGCTGGTCGAAGAACGCGAGGCCGGACCGGAGTCAAAACACTACGCCAGCCAGGGCGTGGCAACGGCGCAGCCACTCACCGAGGTGCGTGCCGCGGCAACGCCGCGCCAGCAGTCGGGGATCGGGGAGCTCGACCGTGTCCTCGGCGGCGGCGTGGTGCCGGGCTCGGTGGTGCTCATTGGCGGCGATCCCGGAATCGGCAAGTCGACGCTGGTGCTGCAAGCGCTGGCAGCGCTGGCGCGCACCGGCAGGATGCTCTACGTGTCGGGCGAGGAATCGCCGCAACAGATCAAGATGCGAGCCGATCGTCTCGGGATCGCCGAGGAGCGGCTGCTGATCCTTGCCGAGACATCGTTGGAGCGCATCATCGAACAGCTGCAGACACTCGACCCGGCGGCGGTGGCCATCGATTCCATCCAGACCGTGTTCACCGAGCAGCTGAGCTCGGCACCGGGCAGTATCGGGCAGGTGCGCGAGAGCGCCGCCCGGCTGGTGGTGCACTCGAAAGCAGCCAACCGCGCCACGTTCCTTGTCGGGCACGTGACCAAAGACGGCTCCTTCGCCGGACCGCGCGTCCTCGAGCACATGGTGGATACCGTGCTCTACTTCGAAGGCGACCGGGGCCATCCGTTCCGCATCTTGCGGGCGGTCAAGAACCGCTTCGGCTCGACCAACGAGATCGGCGTGTTCGAGATGAAGGAAAGCGGGCTGCAGCCGGTGGCCAACCCGTCGGCGTTGTTTCTGGCCGAGCGCCCCGAGGAAGTCCCGGGCTCGGTGGTCATCGCCAGCATCGAAGGCACGCGGCCCATCCTCGTCGAGGTCCAGGCCCTGGTATCGCCGACCTCGTTCGGCACGCCGCGTCGCACCACGCTCGGCTTCGATCCGAACCGCGTCGCCGTGCTGATCGCGGTGCTCGAAAAGAAAATGGGCATCCATCTGCTCGGACAAGACGTATTCGTCAACGTCGCCGGCGGCGTGCGTATCGACGAGCCGGCGGCGGACCTCGGGGTGATCGCCGCCGTGGCGTCGAGCTTTCTCGACAAGCCCGTCGATCCGCACACGCTGCTGATCGGCGAAGTCGGCCTCGCCGGTGAAGTGCGCGCCATCAGTCAAGCCGACACGCGCGTGCGCGAGGCGATGAAGCTGGGTTTCGCGCGCTGCATTCTGCCGGAGTCCTCGCGCCGTCAGCTACCGGCGTTGGACGGAATGGAACTGCTTGGCGTCAGCTCACTCGCCGACGCCTGGCAGCTGTTGTTCTGATCGACTGCAGCCACACCGACGGCGCGCCAAAAACTTCCGCAAAACACTTGAACAGCAGCTCCTATGTGTGGTAGCAACGCACGGCTCCGGTGCTGGACGAGATGGTTCGGCGGGTGGGCTGGAAGGGTGGCTGAAGTGACCGGGGATTCTAGAGTCCGCAGTACAGACGATTTCCGGGGCACTGATCACGTGAGTGGTATCAGCTGTCTTGTTCCTCCAGCGCACCGCAAAGGTTCCGGAGCGATGGCGAACGTAACACGGCCGGAGTCAGTAGGGTCGCACCAGCGACCGAGGAGAATGGGCGTGTAGAAAAATCCACGTTGCTCGAGGGCGCCTCAGGCTCTTCCCCACCCGGGCAACCAGAAACGAAAGGAGGGAGGACCATGCAGCTTCGGACACAGGCAGTGTGTTGGCTGGCACTGCTTCTCTCAACGATAGCTGGTTGTGCCGCGAGCCGGCCCGCCAGCGATGAAGTTCCACCTTGGATCAGCGAGCAGGGTATATCCCTGGCGTCGCGCACGACAGTCAAGCATTCCTATAACGCTGCCGGCGATAGCCGCGGCTCTCCCTACGGCAAGCTCGGGGCGGACGGCAAACCGAACGAGTTCGATTTTTCCCACCCACGCGTCGACGATTTCGTCACGCAGTTCCAGACCAACTTGCGCCGCTTCTTCACCGGCGCCCTGTCGCGCAGCGGGCGCTATGTCCCGCGGATGACCACGATCCTCGAGAAGGAAGGCGTACCGCCGGAGTTGGCGTACCTACCACTGATCGAAAGCGGCTTTCGCGAGCACGCGGTGTCGCGCGCCGGTGCCGTCGGGCCGTGGCAGCTCATTCCCGGTACCGGGCGGCGATACGGCCTGCGCATCGACCGCTACGTCGACGAACGTCGCGACCCGGTGAAGTCGACCCAAGCAGCGGCGCGCTATCTCCGGGATCTGCACGACATGTTCGGCGACTGGCACTTGTCGCTGGCGGCGTACAACACCGGTGAAGGCCACATCAGCCGGATCCTGGAAAAAGGCGCTGCCGGTGATTTCTGGGAGATGAGCGACCGGGGCTATTTGCATCACGAAACCGAAGACTACGTCCCCGAGTTCCTCGCCGCGCTGCATATTGCTGAAACCCCCGAGGCCTACGGTTTCGAAGTTCCCGAGCGCGAGGCCGTGCGGTACGACATGGTGAAGGTGAATCGCCCCTTGCAACTCGACACGGTGGCGCGGCTCAGCGGGGCCTCACCGGGCCAGATACGGGACTTGAACCCGGCGCTGCACCGCGGCATGGTCCCACCGCAGGGATATGCGGTGCGATTGCCGAAGGGCACCAAGGAGACGTTCCAAGTGGCGTTGGCTACCTACGAGAGCACGCCGCAACCGGAGGTCAAGCACCACACCACCACCAAGCGGCACGGTAAACGTGTGGCGCACCGGCGCAGCAGTCGGCATCGCACCAGAGGTTAAGGGCCTGCGGCCTGCGGCCGGCGTCCTTTCTATGGGCCGCTCCCGTTGGTCGCTAGCGGCTGCCAAGTTCGGCAACGTGCTAGGGCCTGCGGCCGGTGTCCTTTCTATGGGCCGCTGTCCGTATGGGTCTCTTGAGCACTGACGAGGTCAGTAGTCGGGGCATCGTTTCGGCGTGATCGCAGGCCTTGGCGACTCGCAGCCTTTCGTGTACGGTCGCGCCCGTGCGCCGACAAATTCAACAGATTTTTTCGACGAGCATTGCGGTCAAGCGACAGTTCCTGCGCGATAATCTTGCGACGCTGGAACAAGCGATCGAACTGGTTGCGGCGGCACTGCGTGACGGGCACAAGCTGTTGCTCTTCGGCAACGGCGGCAGCGCCGCCGACGCCCAGCACATCGCGGCCGAGTTCGTCAACCGTTTCAAGATCGAGCGCGTGCCGCTGCCGGCGATCTCGCTGACCACCGATACCTCCGCGCTTACCAGCATCGCCAACGACTACGGCTACGCCGAGGTGTTCGCCAAACAGGTGCGCGCCCTGGGCCGGCCGGGCGACGTGGCGTTGGCCATCTCCACCAGCGGCCAGGCGATAAATGTGCTCCGTGCGGTCGCCGTCTGCAAGCGCATCGGAGTGCGCACCATTGCGTTTACCGGTGGCAGCGGTGGCAAGCTCGCCACAGTAGCCGACCTCGTCTTGCGCGCCGCGGCCACGACTGAGACAGCGCGCATCCAGGAGACACACATCCTCGCCGGCCACGTCATCTGTGAGCTGGTGGATGCGCGGCTGTTCGGGGGCGGACAGTGAAGCTGCCGAAACGGTTGGGCGTCAAGCCGCTCGATCTCTCCAAAGTCCGCACCTACCCATTGCGCGCGCGTCGCAGCATCGTGCGCACGCCGCTGATCGCCACACCGCCGCGCGCCGGGATGCGCGTCGCCGACTTCCTCGATGGCCTACCGGACATTCTGGCCGCCAGGGATCTGCGCACCGTGGCCCAACAGATCGCAACCCGGCACCGGGCCGGCAAGCGCATCGTGCTGGGCATGGGAGCACATCCGATCAAGGTCGGGCTCGGTCCGCTGATCATCGATCTGATGACACGCGGCATCCTCTCGGGTGTGGCGATGAACGGCGCTGCCATCATTCACGACTTCGAGCTGGCGTATGCGGGCGAAACCTCCGAAGACGTCGCGGTCAATCTGGCCGACGGCCGCTTCGGCATGGCCGAGGAGACCGGACGTTTTCTCAACGAAGCCATCGCCCGCGCCACGGACGATCAAGGTCTCGGCGCCGCTGTCGGCGCGGCAATTCTGCAAGCGCGGCTGCCCCATGCGCACTTGAGTATCCTGGCAACCGGCGCGCGCCTGGGGGTGCCGGTCACCGTGCACGTTGCGGTCGGCACCGACATCATCCACATGCATCCGTCCGCCGACGGCGCGGCCATCGGCGCCACCAGCTTGCGCGATTTCCGCCTGCTTGCCGCCGTGGTCGGCGGCCTGCGCGGCGGCGTGTTCATCAATCTTGGCTCGGCGGTGCTGATTCCCGAAGTGTTCGTCAAAGCGCTCAACCTGGCGCGCAACGTCGGCACGCGCGTCGACAACCTGGTCACAGTCGATATGGATTTCATCCGCCAGTACCGCCCGCAGATGAACATCGTCCAACGTCCGACCGCCGGCAGCGGCCATGGCTACCGCCTCACCGGGCATCACGAAATCATGTTCCCGTTACTTTGCGCGGCGGTGCTTGAAGCGTTGGGGCGGGGCGGGGCGTGAGACAAGTCCTCCGGCCTCTCGTAGCCCTCGGTACCGACCCAATCGGGCAAGCTACAGGGGGAACGTGGGCCGCAGGTCCTACGGCGCGACCACTATCGACGGCACGCACAGCTCGTCACGCGAGCGCGGATAGACGATACCCGAACCAAACTGGTTGTTGACGAACACGCGGCCTACGCCGCTGACGCCCCCGGTCAGGTGATAACAGAGCAGGCGGTCGCCATGCGTCTCGGCGCCGGGCGTTTCGTTGTTCTTGTTCGCCGGCAGGCACAGGCGCGTCGGCTTGCCGACGGTGAGCGCGGCCGCGCTGAGCTGATCCGCGAGCCTGACGTTGTGAATCGGGACGAAAGCTCGCGCCCCGCTACTGCGCTTCACCTTATAACAGGTGAAGTGGTCGATGGCTGGTGACACCGGTACCGGGGGCGGTCCCGTCAGACTCTCGGCCGTCGGGACGAGCAGACGCTCGGGCCGGGTCACGTCGAGGAGCAGCAACCCGAACTGGTTCGCTACCAGTTGCCGGCGCAAGGGCAGTCGCTGCAAGATCTGTTTCGGGTTTTCAGGCGCAAGCGCATAGCTTTCCAACTGATCCGCAGCCGATAGAGCGTCCGGATTCTCACCGTCCTCGTTGGTTGGCGTACAAAAGTCGCGTAGCCCGTGCACATGTGCGGTGAAGCTGGTCACCGCATCCGTCACGCTCACCAGGGCGGGCGGCGGCGGCGCGGCGAGAATACTGCCGCGGTAGCATTGGAAGGGCATGCGCGGATTCAACTGCGCCGCGAGCTGGCCCCAGGGTATCGCCTCCTCCAGGCTGAAGTAGGCGATGCCGCCAGGTTGAATGGCCGGCGCAAAGTAGACGATGCCGGCGCTCTCGCCGTGAATCGAGAAAAAGACTCCCGGCCCCTCGTAACCGGTCGGGCCAAACGGGCACCCCGCGGGAGCGCCCAGCGGAGTGCAGAGGCCGTCACCATCCAGGTCGAAAAACGGTACGGAATTGCTGCTCAGCGCAATCGTGCTCACCGGCCGGTTGGAGCTGTTGTGTACCCCGACGAGCGTGTCGTCGCCGTCATACGAAACCTGCCTCCCATCGATCAACACCTCCACCGTCCCGGCGGCAGTGACCTCCAGGAGCGCGCCGCAGCCGGTGCCCGGACCGATGGGAGGACATTGGGTGAAGGGGGCGGTGAAACCGCCAGGGAACGTGCAGTCCGCCTCGCAGCCGTCGCCGGAGATGGTGTTGCCGTCGTCGCACTGCTCACCCGGATCGAGGACGCCGTTGCCGCACAATTCGATTTGGCAGCTCGCGTCACAGCCATCGCCGGAAACGGTATTGCCGTCATCGCACTCTTCCCCGCTGGTCACGATACCGTTGCCGCAGGCCGTGTAGGTGCAGTTCGAGTCGCAGCCGTCCCCGGAAATGGTATTGCCGTCGTCACACTGCTCCCCCGATTCGCGCACCCGGTTACCGCAGACATCGCAGGGAATGCTGCAGATGCTGGTCGTTTCACCGATGCAAATCTCGTCCCAGGAGACGGTGCAGCAAAACGGGTCGGCCGTGCAGATGCTAGCGACACAGGCGTTGCATCCCGGGACAAGCGGCGCCCCGAAAACGCAGGTGTCGTGACACTCCAGCTGGCAGCTCGCGTCACAGCCGTCGCCCGAAACGGTGTTGCCGTCGTCGCACTGCTCGCCAGCCTCGACGATCGTGTTGCCGCATTGCTGCGCCGTCGCGCGTGATGCGCTCGTCACGCCAACGAGTAGCGCGACCAGCGCCACCAGGACCCAACGAAGGGTGAGCCCCGGCACACGCACGCGCCCGGCACGCGCGGTCGGCACGACGGTTCGAAGCGCGCTCACGGCTCGGTGTCCTGGTTTCATTCAACTCTCCTTACACGGGGGCGTGACCGGCACACGCTGCTCCAAGAGCACCCACGGAAGGTTGGTCCATCAGAGTCCCCCCTCTGTGGGCGCTGGGTTACTCCGCGCTGGTGTGCAATGTCAAGCCAACTCTGTTCTTTTGCGCTGGCGTTTCCCCCTTTCCCGTAGGGCGTGGGCCGTGCAGGTCGGCTCGCCGCCGGTCGCAACACGACGCGGCAATTCGTGGTGCCCCATCCGTTTACTCACCGAAACTGATGTGCTAGCAACCTGAGTTGGCCCCCCGATTTTCTCAGGAGGTTTTCCATGTCCGGTCATTCAAAGTGGAGCTCAATCAAGCATAAGAAGGCTGCCAAGGACTCCAAGCGCGGCAAGCTCTTCACCAAACTCATCAAGGAAATCACTGTCGCGGCCCGCATGGGCGGCGGCGACATCAACGCCAACCCGCGCTTGCGCACGGCGGTACTGACGGCGCGCGAGAACAGCATGCCCAACGAGAACATCGACCGCGCCGTCAAACGCGGCACCGGCGAGCTCGAAGGCGTGACCTACGAAGACGTCCAGTACGAGGGCTACGGTCCCGGAGGCGTGGCCATCATGGCCAGCGCGCTCACCGACAACCGCAATCGGACGGTCGCCGAGCTGCGTAAGGTGTTCGAGAAGTGCGGCGGCAACATGGGTTCCGCCGGCTGCGTGGCATGGATGTTCCACAAGCGCGGCGTGCTCTCCATCGAGAAGAGCGTCGCCGACGAAGAGCGCGTGATGGAGGTGGCGTTGGATGCCGGCGCCGATGACGTCACCGACACCGGCGATGGCTACGAGATTGTGACCGCGCCCGAGCATTTCGAAGCCGTAAAGAACGCGCTGCAGACGGCGGGGATCGCCACCGCTACCGCCGAGGTCATCATGGTGCCCGAAAACATGGTTGCCGTGAGCGGTAAGGAAGCCGAGCAGACCATGCGGCTGCTGGAAGAGCTCGACGACCACGACGACGTGCAGAGCGTGGCCTCGAACGCCGACATCCCGCAAGAAGAGATGGAGCGGCTGAGCGCGTAAAACAATGGTGAATGGTGAATGTTCGGAAATTCACCATTCACCATTTAGCATTCAACATTCTCGGGAGAGTGGATGCGGGTGTTGGGGGTGGATCCGGGGACGGTCGCAACGGGGTGGGGCGTCGTTGACGAACACACGCCCCGCCTGACGCACGTCGCTGGCGGGGTCATTCGGCCGCGCGGCTCGCTGGCCGAACGCCTGGCTCACGTCTACGAGCAGGTGCGCCGTCTGCTCGCCGACTTCGAGCCGGCCTGGCTCAGCCTCGAAAAAACATTCGTCGGCGCGAACGTGCAAAGCGCCTTTCGCCTGGGTGAAGCGCGCGGGGCGATTCTCGTGGCGGCCGCGCAGGCCGGCGTTTCCGTGCGCGAGTACAGCCCGGCTGAAATCAAGGTCGCGGTGGTCGGGCATGGGCGCGCCGTGAAGCAGCAGATGCAAACGATGGTGCTCCGGCTCCTCGATTTACCCGGTCCGCTGGCCGCCGACGAAGCCGACGCACTCGGTGCCGCCATTTGCCATCTCCATACCCAGAGCTTTGCCGTGCGCGCCAACGCAGAGGTCGTACCGCGCACGCGCCGCACCGCGTCGTCGCGACGTGGCTGGGCGCAACGCGTGGTCCAGCTGCGGCGGTAAGCTAAAGAGCGGCAATGCCACGCAAGGGCATGTTCGAGGGCGAAGGCACTTTCATGTGGCTGGTTCTCGCCGGCCCTTTTCTGCTTGGCCTTCTCGTGACACTCATTGCGCCAAAGCTAATCGGCCATTCCGAGCAAGCGCCAGCGGCCGCAACCGCCGCCGCATTGCGGGGCACCCCAACTCCAACCCCATCGCCCACCGCGAGCTCAAACTAGTCGTCATGAAGCTGCGCATCGTCCGAGAGGAATGAAGATCCCCAAGCCCTCAAGCCCCCACGCCCTCAGTCCCATTTTCGAAGCAGGACATCACCCAGCCCCGGTTCGGGTCGACAGCAGCGACGCCGAGGTTTAGAGTACCTCGCCATGATCGCCCAGCTTGCCGGTGCGCTGGCGTACAAGTCGCCTGAACACCTCGTCGTCGACGTGCACGGCGTCGGCTATCAGGTGCTGGTCTCACTAAACTCGTTTTACCGGCTGCCCGAGCCCGACCAGCCGGTGCGCTTGCTCATCCACACCCACGTGCGCGAAGACGCGCTGCAGCTGTACGGGTTCATCGATCGCGAGGAAAAAGAGCTTTTCCTGCTCCTGACGAGCGTCTCCGGGATCGGACCGCGGCTGGCGCTGAACATCTTGTCCGGGACGCCGAGCCACGAGTTGCTCGACGCGCTCGAAGCCGGCGATCTGGTGCGCCTGGTGGCGATTCCCGGCGTCGGCAAGAAAACCGCCGAGCGGCTGGTGCTGGAGCTGCGCGACAAGATCAAGCTAGTGCGCGTGGCGGGCGCTGATGGCGCACGGCCGGCAACCGGCTTGGAAGCCGAAGCCGTGTCGGCGCTGGTCAACCTCGGCTATCGCCGCAATGAAGCGGAACGCGCCGTCAAGGCCGCGGTGTCCAACGGTGCCAGCGAGCTCGAGGCCGTGATCCGTACCGCGCTGAAACGGGTGAGCGCATGAGCGCGCCGGATGACCGCCTCATCGCCGGGGTCCCCGCCGACGAAGATCTCTCGCTCGATACCACGCTGCGCCCTCCGTCGCTCGAGGAATACATCGGCCAGGAGAGTGTCAAAGCGAACCTGCGGGTCGCCGTCGACGCGGCCAAGGGACGGGGTGAGTGCCTGGACCACCTGCTGCTCTACGGTCCTCCCGGTCTCGGCAAGACCTCCCTGGCGCACATCATCGCGCGCTCGATGGGCGTGAACATCCGCTCCACCGCCGGTCCGGTGATCGAGCGCCCCG
>CAZTDK010000179.1:0-9743 GCA_964611965.1 uncultured Binatia bacterium (SeqCode)
TGTCGGTGAAATATGGGAGCATCGCCTCCAATACCCGCGGGTCCATCGGGGTGGTGGCGTGGTTGTCCATGTAGATCACACGTCCCATTAATTGGCTCCTCCTAATATGGAATTGGCTTGCCACGCTCGGCTTCCCTATTGGACTGGCGGTGAAATCCAGTCCGCAAGAATCAATTCCCACTAGTTAGGTCTAATATCGACGCGCGCTGTCCCTGTCAAGCGGCGCGACCGAGGAGAAGCGGGCGCAGGAACTGGCCGGTATACGAGCCGCGCGTCCGCGCCACATCCTCTGGCGGGCCGACCGCAATGATACGGCCGCCGTGATCGCCGCCCTCGGGTCCCAGGTCGATGACGTGGTCGGCGGTCTTGATGACGTCCAGGTTGTGCTCGATGATCACGATGGTATTCCCGGCATCCGCGAGCTGCGCCAGCACGTACAGCAAGCGGCGGATGTCGTCGAAATGCAGGCCGGTGGTCGGCTCATCGAGAATGTAGAGCGTTCGTCCCGTCGCCCGGCGGCTGAGCTCCTTGGCGAGCTTGACGCGCTGCGCTTCACCGCCCGATAATGTCGTGGCCGATTGCCCGAGGTGCAGGTAGTCGAGACCGACGTCGCGCAGTGTCTCGAGCTTGTGTCGGATTGGCGGGATGTTGCTCAGGAACTCGAGCGCTTCGCCGACCGCCATCGCCAGAACCTCGGCAATGCTCTTTCCCTTGTAGAGCACCTCGAGGGTCTCGCGATTGTAGCGTTGGCCGTGGCAGACCTCGCAGGTGACGAAGACGTCGGGCAGAAAGTGCATCTCGATCTTGATCATCCCGTCGCCGGCGCAGGCCTCGCAGCGGCCGCCTTTCACGTTGAACGAAAACCGCCCCGGCCCGTAGCCGCGCACGCGTGCCTCGGGGAGCTGCGCAAACAGGTCGCGGATGTGCGCGAACAAGCCGGTGTAGGTTGCCGGGTTGGAGCGCGGGGTACGACCAATCGGTGCCTGGTCGATGTCGATGACTTTGTCCAGCAGCTGCCAACCGGTGATCTCGTCGTGCACGCCGGGCTTTTCCTTCGATCCATACAACCGCTGCGCCAGGGCGCGATAGAGCGTATCGATCACCAGCGAGCTCTTGCCGGATCCGGAGACGCCCGTGACGCATGTAATCTTGCCGAGGGGAATGTCGATCGTCACGTTCTGCAGATTATTTTGTCGCGCCCCTTTGATCTGCAGGGTCCACCCATTACCCGGACGGTGCGTTGGCGGAACGGGGATCTCCTCGATGCCGGACAGATATTTCCCGGTGAGCGAGTTGGGATTTGCCATGATGTCCGCCGCTGTCCCTTGCGCCACGATGAATCCGCCGTGAACGCCGGCGCCGGGACCCATGTCGATGACGTAATCGGCCGCGAGGATGGCGTCGCGGTCATGCTCGACGACGAGCACGGTGTTGCCGAGATCACGCAGCCGTTTCAAGGTTTCGAGCAGACGCGCGTTGTCGCGCTGATGCAACCCAATCGACGGCTCGTCCAAAATGTAGAGGACGCCAACCAAGCTCGAGCCGATCTGTGTCGCCAACCGGATGCGTTGAGCCTCGCCACCGGAGAGGCTGGCCGCAGCCCGATCCAAGCTCAGGTAGTCGAGTCCGACATGCGTCAGGAACCCCAGCCGCTCGATGATTTCCTTCAAGATGCGCCGCCCGATCTCTTCTTCCTGACGCGTCAACGGCAACGTCGAGAAGAAGCGCAACGCATCCTTCACCGACAGCGCGGTGACTTCGGTAACGGCCTTCTCATGCAGCCGCACCGCCAAGGCCTCGCGCTTCAGGCGCGCTCCTCGACAGGCGGGGCAGGGGCGTACGTTCATGAAGCGCTCCAGCTCTTCGTGCACCCAATCGGAGCCCGTCTCCTTCAGACGGCGGTCGAGGTTGGCGATCACCCCCTCGAACGGGCGGCGGAACTCGTAGCGGCGGCTCCCCTTCTCGAACACAAAGGTGATTTCCTCTTCCGTGCCGTTGAGGATCACCTCGCGCGCCTTTTGTGGCAGCTTTTTCCACGCGGTGTTGATGTCGATCCGCAGGTGCCGCGCGACGCCTTCGAGCACATCCAGCCGAATCGAATGGCCGCCGCTCTTTTTCTGCCACGGAGCCACGGCGCCCTGTGCCAGTGACAGTTCCTCGTTGGGCACGATGAGCTCCGGATCGAAGTACATCGACGTCCCCAGCCCGCTGCACGTCGCGCAGGCGCCGTGCGGGTTATTGAACGAAAACATCCGTGGCGTGATTTCCGGGTAGGAGATGCCGCACACGACGCAGGCGAACTTCTGGCTGAACAGAATCTCCTCTTTCACCTCAGTGCCGTCGCCGAGGACCTCGACCTTGGCAACCCCGTCGCCATGCTTGAATGCCACCTCCAACGAGTCGGCCAACCGTTTCTCGATCGCGGTGCGGATCACCAGACGATCAACGATGACTTCGATGGTGTGCTTGGTGTTCTTCGCCAGCACGATGTCGTCAGCCAGGTCGCGCAGCGCGCCGTCGATGCGGGCGCGCACGAAGCCGGCTTTGCGCAGATCGACGAGCTCCTTGCGGAACTCACCCTTGCGCCCGCGCGCCAGCGGCGCGAGCACATGGAGACGCGTGCTCGCCGGCAGCTTCATGAGCTGATCCACGATCTGCTGGACCGTTTGCGCCGTGATGGCGCGGCCACAGTTGTAGCAGTAGGGCTTGCCGATGCGTGCGAACAGCAGACGCAGGTAATCGTAGATCTCGGTGACCGTGCCGACGGTCGAGCGCGGATTCTTGCTGGTGGTTTTCTGCTCGATGGAAATGGCCGGGGACAGACCTTCAATCGAATCGACGTCCGGCTTGTCCATCTGCTCCAGAAACTGGCGCGCGTATGCGGACAGCGACTCGACGTAACGTCGTTGCCCTTCGGCATAGAGCGTGTCGAAGGCGAGCGACGACTTCCCGGAGCCGGAGAGCCCGGTGATGACGACCAGGCGGTCGCGCGGGATCTCGACGGTAATGTCTTTGAGATTGTGCTCGCGCGCGCCCGTGATGACGATGTGTTGAGCCATGCGGACAGAGAAGCGAACGTGCCGCCGCGCGCCCGCGAAGTCAAGGAGGGGCCTGCGGCCGGCGTCCTTTCTACGCGACCGCTCCCCGTTGGGTCGCTCTGCGGTGCCGTCGCAGGATCTCGACTATCTGCGGCCTCCTCTGTGCACCTCTGCGTCTCTGCGTGAGATTTTCTTTCACGTGGGGGTTCGCTCTTCATCACGCTTGCAAGAAAGTGCTGCGCTCGATTCCACATTCGATGATCGGTTGTGGCACAAGCGGCGCATGCATGGGATAACCGAGCGTCTCATGACTCAGACCATGGATCGGGCGTTCCTGCTGCGCGTGGTGGCTGCCTTTGCCGCGCTCTACGTGATCTGGGGCTCTACGTACTTTGCGATCCGGGTGACGCTGGACAGCATGACAGCCACGGCATCTGCCGCGTCCCGCTTTGTGATTGCCGGACCCTTTCTGCTGTTGCTCGCATGGGTCAACGGTCACTCCATCATTCCGCCGCGCCGCGACCTGCGGTCGCTCGCCATTATCGGCTGCCTGTTGCTCGTCGGCGGTAACGGCCTGGTGGTGTGGTCGGAGCAGTACGTGGCGTCCGGGCTCGCCGCGCTGACCGTGGCCACGACGCCGTTGTGGATCGCCATCGTCGGTGCGCTCTTGCCGCGCGGGGAGCGCTTGCCCGCGACGGGCTGGGCCGGCGTGCTCCTGGGACTGCTCGGGTTGAGTGTCCTGTTGTGGCCCAAGCTCCGCACCGGCGCGGGTAGCGAGCTCTACGGCGAAATGGCGCTACTGTTGGCAACGTTCTGTTGGACCAGCGGCTCGCTGTATTCCAAGCGCGTGGTCCTCACGGTGCCGCCCCTGGTGGCCACCGGTTGGGAGATGGTGTTCGCGGGCGGTGTGCTATCCGTAATCGCGACACGGGCGGGTGCGTTCGCGCAGTTCGCGCCGACGCTGCAAGGGTGGTTGGCCTTGGGGTATCTGGTGGTGTTCGGCTCGTGCATCGCCTTTACGGCGTTTGGCTGGCTCCTGCAGCACGTTCCGGCGGCGAAGGTGATGACCTACGCATACGTGAATCCGGTGATCGCGGTGCTGTTGGGATGTTTACTGCGTAATGAGCCCTTCACGACTGCGATGGCGCTGGGTACGCCGATCATCGTAGCTGCCGTCGCGCTCGTCACCACGGCGAAGATTCGCACCGCGCCGCAGCCAGTGCAGCAAGCCAGCGCGCAGCCGGCGCGCACCGCAGCGTAACGGTTCCCTGCCCGGAATGACCGATCAGCCGCCCACATTTTCGGTGATCATACCCTTCCTCAACGAAGAGCGCTGGCTACCGTCCTGTCTACAATCCTTGCGGTGCCAGACGATCGATCCCGCGCTCTTCGAGGTGATCTGCATCGACAACGGTTCCACCGATCGCTCGGCGGAGATCGTCCGGGCCGATCCGAGGGTCATCTTGCTCGGAGAACGCCGGCGCGATCCCTATCTGGCTCGAAATCGGGGCATTGCCGTCGCCAAGGGGCGCCATATCGCGTTCTTGGACGCCGATTGCGTGGCGCATCCGGACTGGCTTGCCGAGATGTGGAATGAGATCCGGCACTCGGATGCTTCGATCGTGATCGGATATCTGGCGTACCCCAGGCCGATCTCCGCTTTGCTCGGGCTCTATGAGGACTATGAGGATTTCAAGCTGCGGCACATTTTGAGAGCTGGTCTGGTTAATTGCTATTTTGGGCATGCTGGAAACATGGTGGTGCGGGCCGACATCTTTGCGGAGCTGGGCCCGTTTCCTCCGATGCCGGTGGTGGGTGATACCGAGATCATCCACCGGCTGCTCGAGAAACGGCCCGGAGCCGAGGTGCGGTATGCGAGGCTGGCCCGGGTGGTCCATGCCGAGGTCGAGTCGTTTTGGACATGCCTCGCCAAGACGTACGAAACCGGTGGATATTCCGAGACGCTCACCCGGGTCAGCTCCTATCGCATCCTCTCGCTGGCGGAGCGGTGGCGTATCTTTGCCGGCTGCGCGAAGGAGCATGGACATGGCCCCGTCCGCCGGTCCGCGTTGGCGGCCGTCCTATTGTTGGGTTGGGGCGCCTTCTTCGCGGGACGCATGGCGCGAAAGCTGTCTATCGGCGACCGGGCGACCGTCGATCCGGGGACATATGGGAACCGTCCCGCCGCGAGCTGAAACCCCATGAAGGCACGGCAGCCATTAGGCGTAGGACTGATCGGATTGGGCTATGCCGCCGACTTTCACCTGCCCGCGGTGCTGAGCCTCCCAGAGGTCCGGTTGGTGGCCGTCGCCGATCTGAATGAGAACCGCCGGAATGCGTATGCCAGCCGCCATCCGGGACGATCGTTTTGCGACTACCGGAAGCTTCTGGAGCACCCCGCCGTGGAGCTCGTCGGCATCCTGACTCCCCCGGCGTCCCACCTGGAGATCGCCTTGGCGGCCATCTCGGCGGGGAAGCACATCCTCCTGGAGAAACCGATTACGCCGACCCTCGACGAAGCGCACCGATTGCTGGCGGTCGCCGGATCCTCCGCTTCGAAGATCTGCGTGGCTTACATCCTGCGGTTCGTCCGCCAGATTCGGATGATGAGGGAACTCGTACGCTCCGGGGCTCTTGGCGAGATCGAGATCCTGCGCTGTGTGGCGAGTACACCGGAAATGCTGTCGCCCGCCGGACCCGGGCACCGTCGCGACCGGGCGCAGGGCGGCGGCAGCGTGATCGAGCTCGGGGTGCACCACTATGATCTCTGGGCGCACTTGCTCGATTCACAGGTTTTGGAAGTCAACGCGTTCAGCCGCAGCCTTCAGATGCACGATCAAAGCACAGTCGTATCGGCACGGATGACCTGTGGGACCTTGGCAACGACGAGTGTCAGCCTCTGCGCCGCGGACCAATATGAGGTGGAGGTGCTGGGATCGCGGGCGCGCGCCGGCGCGTCGTTGTTCCACTTCGACGGATTGGAAGTGTCGGGAGCAGGACAGGCTGCCAATCAGGGCGCGAGGCGAATCCGGCAACTGCTGCGCGGCGTGCAGGAATTGCCGTATGCGCTTCGCGCACGGCGCGTGGGGGGCACCTTCCGATATGCATTTCGGGAGTTGTGGCGGCATTTGGCGGAGGCGGTCAACCGCGACCGGCTGCCGGAACCGGGTCTGCGCGCGGGCTTGGAATCCTTGGCCGTGGCGATCGCCTCCTCGCAGGCGAGCCTCACGGGCGGAACGATCCGGGTGACTGGGAACGCTCCAACCTGAACGATGCGGCCTCAGCGGCCGCCGGCGAAGCCGACCGCCAGACGGCAGACGAGGGGACTTTCGCGGTTTCGCCGAATGTGGCAGAAGACGTCCCCCATGAGGCCCGCAGGCGCGCACGGCGGCGATGCGGAGAAATCCGCGGCACCGGGGACAGTGAGAGTCTCGGTCATCATTCCAGTGCACAACGGAGCGGCGATGCTCAAGCGCTGCCTGCAGGCGCTGCAGCTCTCGACACCGCCACCGGACGAATGCATCGTGGTGGACGACGCCTCGTCCGATGCGAGCGCGGCAGTGGCCGCCGGCTTTCCCGTCACCGTGCTCGGGCTGGAGCGGCGCGGCGGCCCGGCGCGGGCGCGTAATCGCGGCGCCGCGGCGGCACGGGGCGAGGTGCTGGTGTTCCTCGACAGCGACGTTTGCGTGCACGCGGACACGCTGCACCGCCTGGATCAGCGCCTATTGCAGGATGCCGGGATCGCGGCGGTCTTCGGCGCCTACGACGACACCCCAGCCGACCCACATTTCGTGTCGCAATATAAGAACCTCCTGCATCACTACGTGCACCATCACAGTCGCACCGACGCCTGGACGTTTTGGGCCGGCTGCGGCGCTATGCGCCGCGAGGTCTTCGTCCGCATGGGCGGTTTCGACGAAGGGTACACGCGGCCGGCGGTCGAAGACATCGAGCTCGGCTTACGGCTGCACACCCACGGGCTGCGCATCGTCCTCGATGCGGCGATCCAAGTCACGCATCTGAAGCGCTGGACTCTGGCGGCGCTCATCCGCACCGATCTCTTCAATCGTGCCATTCCCTGGCTCCTCCTCATGCTGCGGCATCGCACCATGCCGTCCGACCTCAACATGACCACACGGGACCGCGCTAGCGTCGTGCTGGTGTGGATCATGGCGTTCGCCGTGATCGCGTGGCTGATTGCGCCGGCCATATCCGGCGCGTTCGTCGCCACGCTGGTCGTTCTCGGCGGCATCGGCCTGGGCGCGTTGAATCATGAGCTCTATCGCTTTCTCGCGCGCAAGCGCGGCGTGCTGTTCGCCCTGCGCGCCGTGCCGCTGCACTGGCTAGCGGCGTGGTACTGTGGGCTGGCGGTGCCGATCACGCTGCTGGCGTCGGCCTGGAACGCGGCGGTGGCGCGGCCGCTGGTAGCAACGCCGCCACGCCACGATGACGGGTAAGCCGCGGAGCCCATCGCATGTCTGAAACCGTCATTGTGGGTGCCGGACCCGCCGGGCTCACCGCCGCGTACGAATGCGGGAAGGGCGGCCGGCGCACCACCGTGCTCGAGGCCGATGACCAGGTCGGTGGTCTGGCACGTACGGTTACCTATCGCGGCTTTCGATTCGACATCGGCGGTCACCGCTTCTTTTCCAAAGTGCCCCTGGTCAACCGTCTCTGGCACGAGATTCTCGGCGAGGAGCTCCTCCTGCGGCCGCGCCTGTCGCGCATTTTCTACAACGGCCACTTCTTCGACTATCCGCTGAAACCCCTCAATGCCCTGGCGGGACTCGGGCTGCGCGAGGCGGTGCTCGTCGGGTTGAGCTACGCCAAGGCGCGGCTCGCTCCGTCGCCTCACGAAGGCAGCTTCGAGGACTGGGTTGCGAATCGGTTCGGGCAGCGCCTCTACCGCATCTTCTTCAAGACGTATACCGAGAAGGTGTGGGGCGTCCCCTGTGCCGAGATTTCGTCGGAGTGGGCGGTACAACGGATCAAGAACCTCTCATTGGGTGAGGCCGTGCGGCACGCGCTGTTCAAGGGGCGCGGCGCCAATGGGGCGATCGTCACCAGTCTCATCGACCAGTTCTACTACCCGCGGCTTGGGCCCGGGATGATGTGGGAACGCTGCGCCGGCGCCGTCGAGCGCACCGGGAGCCCGGTGTTGTGCGGCATGCGCGTCGAGCGCATCGCGCACGCACGCGGACACGTGCACCACGTGCACGCGCGCGCCCGCGACGGCACGGCGCACGTCTTTCCCGCCGATCAGTTGATTTCCAGCATGCCGCTGCGTGATCTGATCAGCGCGCTCGACCCCGCGCCGCCCGACGCCGTCCGGCAAGCCGCCGCGCGGCTGCGCTATCGCGACTATCTTACTGTCGTGCTGATCGTGCGGCGTGCGAGCATCTTTCCCGACAACTGGATTTACATTCATTCGCCGGACGTGAAGCTCGGTCGCATTCAGAACTACAAGAACTGGAGCACGGACATGGTACCCGACGCGGCGTGCACGGCGCTCGGACTCGAATATTTCCTGTGGGACCAGGACCCCGAGTGGTCGTGGCCGGACGAGCGGCTGATCGCTCGCGGCGTGCACGAGTGCGCACACATCGGACTGATCGATCCGGCGGAAGTGGAAGACGGTACGGTTGTCCGCGTGCCCAAGGCGTACCCGGTGTACGATCAAGAGTATCGCGACCACCTCGGCACCGTGCGTGCGTATCTGGCAAGCATCGGCAATCTCCAGGTCATCGGACGCAACGGCCAGCACCGCTACAACAATCAAGATCACTCGATGCTGGCGGGCGTCTATGCCGCACACAACCTCAACGGTGCCCACTGCGACTTATGGTCGGTGAACACCGAGGCGGCGTACCACGAGGAGCCGGATGGCTCGCGGCTGGCGCCGGACGAGCGCCTGGTGCCGCGCCGGATCGAGGCGGCGACGGCGGCCGCGCCGTCGCCGGACCGGGTCCTCGAACGCCTCTTCGCGCGCCCCGATCCGCTGGCGCTCGGGGCGGCCGTCGCGTGCGTGGCGAGTGCCGGACTGTTCCTCGCAACGGCGGTGCCGCTGCTCGAAGGCGACTCCGCACTGGGACCGACGCTGTCGCTGCTCGGGCAATATCTTCTTGGTTTTCGCGTGACGTGGAGCGGGGCGGCGGTCGGGATGGTCGAGGCGGGCGCCGCCGGCTTTGGTCTGGGGTACGCGACGGCAGCGCTGCGGAATCGCGCCCTCGCGGCCTACGCCACCCGGCTGCAGCGCCATGCGGCCGCCGCGCTGCGCCGGCGGGTGCTCGATGACGTCTGAGGCCTGCGGCCGGCGTCCCCTATGGGCCGCTCCCCCCTTTGGGGAGCCTCAGGACAGGATTGGTTGCAATGCGCTGCGGTCGCCGAAGCGTCAGTCAAGGGCAGCAGGTTCCCGATCACATGTGCCTGTTCCTGACAGCGGCTTTGATTGACAATGAGATGTGAAAAGAGAAGACGCGTTTCGAAGCGCAACCGTTGCGAGGTGTGTCCCGCGTGAGCGCTGCACCAGACGATGAGCGCCAGCTGGTGATGGCGATCGCGCGTCTGCACGCCGGCGTGCTGGCGCTGGTGGGCGCGGTGATCGGTGGGGTTGGACTGTTCGCGGTCACCGCGTGGCTGGTGGTGAAAGGCGGGCCGCACGTGGGTGCGCATCTGCAGCTGCTCAATCAGTATTTCTACGGGTAC
>CAZTDK010000180.1:0-9727 GCA_964611965.1 uncultured Binatia bacterium (SeqCode)
TGAGGAGTTTGCGCTCAACAGCCTGCGGCAATCTCTGCGTGCGCGCGCGTCATTTCGCTACTTCGAGTGGGACTTCGCGACCGAGAACGAGCAGGTCCAAGTCGTTGGGCACGTCAGCGCACCGCCAGAGAGCTTTGTTGGATTGCGCTACGCCAACCCGCCCGGCGGTAGCAAGCACTGCCTCAACAGCAAGTTGGCTGCATGCGAGCTGCGCTTCACCGACAAGCGGACGCCGGGTCGACCCACGGAACTGCTGACGACTGCGCATCGTGCGGCGTTCGAAATTCTCACCGATGATCGCGCACATGGTGTGAAGCTCCAAGCGTAGCGTTCACCCAGTGAATAGGAGAATCACGAAAGCACGAAGTCTCGAAATCAGAAAAGCGAACGAGGAGTATCCCTTCTCTCTCTTTTTCATGCTTTCGTTCTGTCGCGTTTTCGTGTTTCTCTCTTGAAGGTTTGCCTGGTGCCGCATCAGGAGGTCTGAGTTTCGGAGTTTCGTACGGCTGGCTCGAGAAAGGAACGACATGGAGCGTGCGACGAAGAATGTTCGACTGGGGTTGACGCTGCCGATTGGTGGTGCGCAGGAAGCGGGCGAGCAGGCGCGCGCGGCGCGCGCCTGTGGGTATGAGGAGCTGTGGCTGGCGGAAGTCGGTGGCGGCGACGCCTACGCGATCGCCGGCGCGCTGGCGGTGAGCGTACCGGGCATGCGCATCGGGACGGCGGTGGTGCCGGCGCAAACGCGCACGCCGATGGTGCACGCGATGGCGGCGCTGAGCCTGAGCCAGCTCACCGGGGGAAACTTCATCCTCGGGATCGGCCTGTCGTCACCCAACATCGTGCGCGACTGGGGCGGGCAGCCGTATGACCGACCGTTGGTGCGCCTGCGCGAGCATGTCGAGGTGCTGCGCAAGATGCTCAGCGGCGAGAAGGTCGACTTTGAAGGGGCGACGCTCAGCGCAAAACGCTTCCGACTTGGCGGCACGCCGGTCGGCGCGGTGCCGATCTACCTCGGTGCGCTCAACGAGCAGTCCCTGCGTCTGACCGGGGAGCTGTGCGACGGCGTGGTGCTCAACATGGTGCCGGAGCGTGCGCTGCCACAGATTCTGGGCGCCGTGCGTGCGGGCGCCGAAGCCGCCGGCCGCGACGTTGCGCAGATCGAAGTCGTCGCCCGGCTGCACGTCGTGCTGACCGACGATCCGGCCATGGGACGCGGTTTGGTGCGCAACGTCTTCGGCGCCTATGCGGCGACGCCGGGCTATAACCGCTGCTTCGACTGGATCGGCTTCGCCGCGGAGGCGCGGCAGATCCGCGAGTGCTTCGCGCGCGGCGACCGTGCCGGCGTGGCGGCGGCGGTCACCGACGATCTCTGCGATGCCATGGCGGTGATCGGCGACGCCGCCACCGTGTGCGCGCGTGTCCGTGCCTACGCCGAGCAGGGGATCGACGTCTGTGTCATCAACCCGATCGCCGATCCCAGCGGTGCCACGAAGATCATCGAAAGCCTCGGTGGCGCCCTCGATGGCCTCGATCTCCGCCAAAGTGGCGTGCTGCGCGCGACTGAAAGAGGCTGATGGCTGATCGCTGGTCCTGACCATCCGCGATGAGCCATCTGCCATCAGCGTCGCTCGAGATTCCGTTCGATGTCGTCGAAGAACTGCCACCAGGTGTCCAGCGAGCGCGTCAGCGCGCCGCGGATCTTGTCCTGCAGCTCGCCGGTGGTGGCGTGGCGCATGACGATGTGATCGCCGATGTCGCTGTGCTCGCGATCCGCCTCTTCGTGGATATCCCAGAAGGCGACCTGGTCGCGACTGAGCCCGTAGTGGCGCTCGAGCGCCCGTGCCAGGGGCGCGAAGGCGCCGGGGACTTGACCCTCCGCTGCCAGGTTGATGGCGGCGGCTCCTTCGAGAAACGAGTGCTCCCGGGTGGCCGACTCGAACCAGGCGATCAGCGCCGCCGTGCCGGTGAATGGTTGTGCGTCGAGGAGATCCGCGCGGCCGAGGCCGAGACCTTCGCCGAAGCGTATGAACAGCTCGGGATGCGAGATGTTGCACCCGGAGATGCGTCCGGTTTCCTCTTCGTAGAGGCTCTCCGCCAGCTTGATGCGTTCGTCCGCAAATGGGCAGTAGGTATGCAGCCCGCTCACGGCCCGCGGGAACTCGCGCACCTGCAGGAAGAACTGTTTCGCAAAGGCTTGCAGGCGCGGCCGTGGCAGCGCGCCGGCGGCGATCGACAACCACAAGGGATGGCGACCGAAGGTGCGCTTTGCATCGATCGTGTGCTGCAACTCGCGCGTGAACTCCTGCCCGCTGATGGACATGCGTGCGTCTCCTATTGTTCCGAGTCGGGGAGACTCTGACACTGTCCGTGAGGACGGGCAAGCTGCGAGAGATGTAAGAAAATGGAAAACCGGGAACAGGGAATTGAGAATGGCGAACCGGCAAATGGCACACAATTGGCCGGTTCGCCATTCTGAATTCCCGGTTCCCCATACCGGTTTTCCATTCTTTTTCCTGTTGGGCTGCAGATCCGTCGCCATCGCCGGGTGACGCCGCGGTGCCGACACGCTACGGTTAGCAAGAGCGCAATGCCCATCGTCGCTTTCCCTGATCCGCTGACCGCCAATGCCGACGGCATCGTGGCGGTCGGCGGTGATTTGCATCCCGAGTCGTTGTTGCTCGCCTACCGGCAAGGCATCTTCCCGTGGCCGGTCGACGGGCTCCCATTGTTGTGGTTCTGCCCCGCCGAGCGCGCCATCCTCGAGTTTGCCGATCTCCACGTGCCACGTAGCCTGGCGCGGGCGCGCACGCGGTCGACGCTGCACTTTACGATCGACGCGGCATTCCCCGCGGTCATCCGCGCCTGTGCCGAGACGCCGCGGCCGGGGCAAGACGGCACCTGGATTACGCTGCAGATCGTCGCCGCATACACACTGCTGCATCGCATGGGGATTGCCCACAGCGTGGAAGCATGGAACGACAAACACCTGGTCGGCGGCATCTACGGCGTTGCCATTGACGGCGCATTCGCGGCGGAGAGCATGTTCTACCGCGAGCCCAACGCCTCGAAGCTGGCGCTGCTCCATCTGATCGAGCATCTGCGAAGCCGTGGTCTCGACTGGCTCGACACGCAGATGCTGACGCCGCACATCGAGCGGCTCGGGGCCCGGACGATCAGACGCGACGTTTTCCTCAAGAAGCTGCAGCAAACCCGCGCGCGCGGGCTCGCGCTGTTTCCGGCTTGAGCTCGAGCCGTTCCCGGAGGGTAGGGGGGGCATCGCCCACCGGGTTTGCGGCTGGCGACTTGCGAAAATGGTGGGCCGTGCCCACCCTACGGTTCTGCGAAGATGGTGGGCCATGCCCACCCTACGGCTTCTACTCCGCCCGTGCCGCCTTCGTGTCGCGTCCGGCCCACGACCAGCCGTCGATGCCGAGCCCCTTGGCTTGCGAGTAGCCGGTCGAG
Organism: uncultured Binatia bacterium (SeqCode); assembly: GCA_964611965.1. GTDB lineage: Bacteria > Desulfobacterota > Binatia > HRBIN30 > HRBIN30 > CAZTDK01. The sequence goes on from CAZTDK010000180.1 coordinate 3,463, forward strand.
TAGCTGCGCACGATGCCGTTGCCGTCGACGAGCACGAAGGTTGGTGTGCCGCTGACGCCGTAGTTGACGAAGCCGGTGCGGAGATCGTCGATGGCCACGGTGTGTGGGAAGGGAAGATCCTTGAACGTGAAGAACGTGTCGAGATGATCAGGCGCTTCATCGGTGATGGCAATCACTTGTGCGCCGCGTTCCTTCTCGAAGGCGAGCACCTCCGGCAGCGAGGCCTTGCACGGCCCGCACCACGTTGCCCAGAAGAACAACAAGTGCGGCGTCCCATCGGCGAGCGACGCCGGCAGCGTGCCGCGGTAGGCGACCAGCTTGTTGATCGGCGGCGCGGTGCTCGAGAGTTTCGGCGGACCGGGCAGCTCCGGCCACTTGAGGGGGTAGGGCTCCGGCTTGAGGCTGACTTGCACGTGCTGCCGGTCGCGCAGCACATCGAGCTCGTGTGCGGTGCCGGCTGGCGTCAGCATCGTCCACTCACGGATCTGGCCGCGATGGGTGAAGGGCTGATGCGGCGGCCCGGTGACGATGTCGCCGACTTGCAGGCCGGCGTTGGCGGCCGGTGTGTCGGGGAAGACGGTCATGACCGTGGCGGCACCGTCATCCAGTTTCAACTGCTTACGCCGCTCCGCCGACGTCTCGCGGAACTGAATGCCCATCCACGCCGGCAGCGCCGCCTGCGCGCGCGTGACGTCCTCGTCGAAGGGCGGGAACGGGTCGACTGCCGCCAACGTGGTGCTGCCGGGCGCCGTGGCGGGCAGCGCCAACGCCTCACATTGTTTGAGGGCCGCATACGTCGCGCGCTCTTCGGGGGTGGCGCGGGTGGCGATGTACACCTGCCCGGCGATGTCCGTCAGCACGGTGCGCATTCGTAAGATGACCGCCAACCGCACTTCCATGCGATAGGTCGAGGCCGCGGCCGCTTCGCCTTTGTCGTGCAACAGCTCCAGATGCTCTTCCGTTCCGGGATGAGCCTCCGTGAACGGCGTGAGTGCCGCGAGCAGGCTGGCCTGTAAGCGTCGCCGGCCGTCGGCATCCGGATTGTCCACGGCGTCGGCCACCAAACGCTCCTTCCATTCCGGCTGAGCGGCGAGGAAGAGGTCGACCTGCGCCTGGTTGGCATCGAAGAGCGTTCCTTTCCAGGCGTTCGATACGGCCTGGAATTGATTGCTGATGTCCGGCAGTTGCTTGCCTTGCGCGTCGAGCTCGGCCAGCGAGCGCGGGCTGAAGCAGCCGTACGCCACGCCGATACGATCGAGCAGGCGGATCTCTGGTTCCCACGCGCCCTTGTTGCGCCAGGCCTCCGTCAGCAGCTCATCGACAAGCTGGGTGAAGCTCACGCCGCGCTCGCTGGCGACGCGGCCCAGGAGGCGATGCAGGTATTCATCCGACGTTGTCAGGGGCACGTCGGGGGACGCATCGCTCACCAGGACGCGGGCCTGTGCCGCGGGAAAACTGCCGCTGGCGGCCAGCGCTTGAATGAAATGAAACGAATGACCGACGTTGTCGCGGCCGCGGTTCTCCGGGTAGCAGCCGTAGGCGCGGCGCTCCGGTGTGGACGAGAAATAGCCGCACACCGCCCCGCTGGGATGATCGGCGTCGCCATCCGTCCCGACGAGATACGCGAACGATCCGGAATAGCACTGTGACATCAGTGCCACGACACGCACGCCGGGCTGAAGCTTGGCGAGCATGGCTTGCAGCTCGTGCACCGAAAGGGTTTCGTTATCGCCCCACAGGGTAATGCGGTTGTCGGTGAGATCCTTGGGATTCTTGGTGCCGTGATCGGTGACGTACAGCAGGAGGGTATCGCCCGGCGCGAGCTGTGCTCCTGCGGTGTCGAACCATTGGCCGATGGCTTCCTTCGTCGCCGGGTGCAGCTCGGCGCCCGGAACCTCCGAGGTGACGAAGGTGATCGGGGCGCGCAAGGGACCTTCGATATTGGTGCCGGCGACGCGCCACAGTTGCGGCGCGGACTCCGGCTCGCGCACCGCGAGATCGGCTCCCGGGTCCGATCCGTCGGCGTTGAAGATGCTGATCTGTTCCGCCTTGATGCCGGCGGATTGCAGCACGCCGAGCAGGTTTTGGACATGCAGCAGATGCGATTGGTAGTTGCTGCCGGGATCGTGCCCGCCGTTGATCATCAGCACATGCAAATGCCCGCTCGGTGGGACGGTGACCGGTGCTGCCGCCGGCCGCACCCCGGCAACCGCCGCTGCTTGAGATGGTGACCCGCGTTCAGCCCGCAGCGGGCATCCCACCAACACCGCTGCCATGACCATGCAGAGCGCGACGGCGGCGGCGGGCGAACACTGACGACGATGCGACGACGATGAAGGGAGCATACCTGTGAGCAACGGATTCGGAGATGGCGGCGATCGTAGCAGACGCCGCTCGGGTTGAGAACCGTGGGGAATTCGAAAGAATTTGAGAATTGGAGGATTTGAGGGTTGGAGAATTGGTTTCTTGGACGAAGGCATTCTGATACATCCTCCAATCTTCAAATCCTCCAATTCTCCAATTCTCTAAACCCCCGATTCTCCCATTCCCCAATTGACACCGCTGCCGCAATCCCCCAAATACCTGCCTATTCCAATTTGGAGGATGCATATGGCTCTCGATCCGCAAGCGCGGGCGTTGCTCGATCAGATCATCGCGATGGGTGGGCTGCCGTTGGAGCAGATGTCGGTTGCCGATGCGCGCAGCACGCTCGCGGCCGCCGTAGCCATGCAGCAGGGCCGGCCGGAGGCGGTTGCCCGCGTTGAGAACCGCACCATCCCCGGCGCGCAAGGGGACATGCCGGTGCGCATTTACCATCCGGGTGGCACCGGCGCGTTGCCCGCGTTGGTTTATTTCCACGGCGGGGGCTGGGTGCTCGGCAGCATCGATTCGGTCGATGCCATCTGCCGGTCACTCGCCAGCCACGCCGGGTGTGTGGTGATCTCGGTGGATTATCGATTGGCTCCCGAGCACAAGTTTCCGGCGGCGGCTGAGGACTCGTATGCGGCGACGCGTTGGGTGGCCGCCAATGCCGCCGCTCTCGGTGTCGATCCGACGCGGCTCGCCATTGGTGGGGACAGTGCCGGCGGCAATCTCACCGCGGTCGTCGCCCTCATGGCCCGCGATCGCGGCGGCCCGGCGTTGCGGCTCCAGCTGCTCATCTATCCGGTGACGGACTCGGTGTTCGATACGCCGTCGTATCGCGACAATGCTACCGACTACTTGCTCACCAAGAGCGCGATGCAGTGGTTTTGGGACCTCTATACGCGCGACGCCGCGGATCGCATCAACCCGTACGCCGCCCCGCTGCGCGCGTCGAGCCTGCATGGCTTGCCGCCGGCACTGGTGATCACCGCCGAGTACGACCCGCTGCGTGACGAGGGCGAGGCCTATGCCGCGCGCCTGCGCGCCGCCGGTGTTCCGACGGAGCTGTCACGCTACCACGGAATGATCCACGGCTTCTTCGGCATGTTCGGTGTGATCGACGAGGCGAAGCGCGCGGCCGAGCAAGCCAGCGGCGCGTTGCGAGCGGCGTTCAAGTAGAAATGCGGGGAAAGCGGTTGGCGGTTAGGCGGTTGGCGGTTAGGGAAAATATCGGCCCCTAACCGCCAACCGCTTAACCGCCTAACCGCCTTCCTCCTACCAGGAGGCTTCCATGCGTATAATCGACTGCGACGCGCACGTCATCGAAGGGCGCGAGCTGATGAACGAGTTGATGCGGCGTTTCCCCGACCAGCTGCGCGTCACCGACACGCCGGAGGATGGCAGCGCCTTGATCATCGAGGGAAGACGCTATCCGCAGGCGTTCGGTCCCGGCGCCGGCTGCCGCGCCGAAGAGGGCTTGTGCGTCGATCGCGGCGCCAACCCGTTCACTATTGAAGGCGTCCTGCACGACGCCGACCGCGAGGGCATCGATACGATGGTGTTTTTCCCGAGCGTCGCGCTCGGCCTGCCGGCGTATACGGATCCGCAGTTTGCCGGCGAAATGGCGCGCAGTTACAACCGCTGGCTTGCCGACTATTGCCGTCAGGCCAACGGCCGGCTCTGCGGCGTCGGCCTGGTGCCGATCGAGGACGTTGCGGCGTCGATCGAGATCATGCGCGAGAGCAAGCGCCTGGGCTTGGTGGCGACGATGATTCCGGCGGCGCTCAGGCAGCGCAATCTGGATCATCCCGACCTCGAGCCGTTCTATCGCGCTGCCACCGAGCTCGACATGCCGCTCGGCATCCACGGCGCGCCGGGCATTCATCTTCCCAAGTTGGGCTCCGAGCGGTTCGACAACTATCTGCAGGTGCACTGTGTCAGCTTCCCGTTCGACATGATGGTGGCGGCGACGGCCATCGTCCTGGGCGGCGTTCTCGAGCGGCATCCCAAGCTGCGCGTCGCCTTCCTCGAATCGGGTGTCGGCTGGGTGCCGTACTTCTTCGATCGTATGGACGAGCACGTCGAGAAGCGTGGGCGTTTGACGCCGGAGTGCAAGCGCGCGCCGCGAGAGTATCTCCAGCGCGGCCAGATCTACGTCAGCTGCGAGCCGGAGGAGAGCGCCGTGCCGTTCGCCGCCGCAACCCTCGGCCCCAATTTCATTCTCTACGCCAGTGACTACCCGCACTGGGACAGCGACTTCCCCAACTCGACGCGCCCGCTACGCACGCGGACGGATCTGGACGACGCGGTGCGGGCGCGGATACTGGGGGAGAATGCGCGCGTGTTCTACGGGCTGAAGTGAGCGCCGGCAGCTGGCGGAATCTTCTATGGACCGCTGCCGCCGGAGGCTATGGGCTGCCGATTCCGACAGCCTGCTCGGCCTCAAATTGCTGGGCATCCATTGAGTGCCGCCAGCACGCCCTTTAGCAGCTCGTCGATGGTCAGGCGTCCGTCGACGTTCGTATCGAACGCCGGGCACTCGTTCGGGTACTGACTTTCCAAAAGTGCATTGACACCGGTCAGCAGCTCGTCGATGGTCACGTTCCCGTCGGCGTCGCAGTCGCCCGGACATGCTGGCGCCACTACTACCGATCCATGGACACACGCGAGCGGTACCTTTTGGCCATCGGGATCGCTGCTCTCTTGACCGCCACATCCCAAGGGAAACGTCCCGCGCGGCGCCGTCGGCGCAATATCCACGGTGCAGCGAAAGAGCACCGAACCATCTTCAATCGCCTGCGTATTGTCGAGGGCGAGGATCAACGCGCGTACTCCGGTGCAATCGACGCCCGGTATGCAGGTTGAAGGCTGGAAGCTGAAGCCGCTGGCCGGTTTGTCGATACTCGGGTTGACCGTGCAGTCCGGGCCTCCATTGCTGCGGGCGGCCACGACGAGCTGAGGAACGAACGTGACGTCCACCTGGACCCCGGCGACAGGCTGCTCGGCCGCGTTGAGAGTTACCGGAATCGCCACCGACTGCCCAGGTCGTGCAGCCGCCGAACCCACCACCACCGCCTCTGCCGGAGATACGACCACGGAACCATTGATACACCCGAGTGCCGCCGCATGCGCGTCCGGGGTGCTCGCTTGCACCTCGGAACAGACGAGAGGATGGGGCAGCGGTTCCGCCGCGTCGGCGATCTCGACCGCGCAACTGAATAGCAGCGCGCCATCGGCAATCGGCTGGGTGTTGTCGAATGCAATGATCACCGCACGAACGCCCGTACAATTCGTGCCTGGGCTGCATCCTGGAGGCTGGAAGATGAAGCGGCTGTCTGGCTTGTCAATGCCCGCACTCACCTCGCAATCCGGTTGTCCGTCGTCGCGTGCGGCAATCGGCGTTTGCGGGTCGAACGCCATGTCGGCTTGTACTGCCGCGACCTGCTCGCTCACCGCGGTGAGCGACACGAGGACTCGTACTGTTTGGTTGGGTCGTCCCACCGCCGAACCGATGACGACCGCATCGGGGAGCGTACCTGGCGTAGGGGTGGAAACCGCCGTTGGCATGCGTGTTGGCGCAATGGTGGTGATCGGAGTCGACTGCGAGATGAGCTGAAACACCTGGATCCGATACGCGCCAGTATTGTCGTCTTGAATGCAATCGGACACTCCAAAACTCAGCGGTCCGGCATTGGACGGGAGGGTCACCACGAAATCGTAGGTGTGACCATCCGGGTCATATGCGGGCATCGCCGGCGGAATCACCGCACCGATTCCGTCGATGAACGTGATGAAGTTGTTGGCGTTGTTTGGTTCGCCATCGCAACCGACAAGAGGGAAGCCATTCTGCCAGCCGATGTTCAGCTGGTAGTAGCGCGTGTCGAACAGCGGACCGAAGCCG
>CAZTDK010000181.1:0-9683 GCA_964611965.1 uncultured Binatia bacterium (SeqCode)
TCGGCACCGGGCTGCTGTTCCTCGCCTTCTCGATCCCGTTCGCCCTCGGGGGCGCGGCGTCGGGTCCGCTCATCCGGCGCAGGGGTGGGCCGGCCACGCTCGCACTCGGTCTGGTGCAGCTCGCGATCGGGATGGTGGCGCTCGCCGTGGTGAGCACCACCGGGCCGCTCGGACTGGTGCTGCTCACCCTGGCGGTGGCCGGGCTCGGCAACGGCATCGTCTACTCCGCGTCCACGTCGTACGCCCTCGTCGAGATCGCGCCCGGCAACGCGGGGGAGGCGTCGGCGCTCCTCAGCATGCTGCGCGTGCTCGGGCTGGCGCTCGCGGTCGCGTTGTCGACGTCGTTGATGACGACGATCGATCAGGCGTTCCCGGGTGGCACGTGGGGGCTGCGCGTCGCGCTGCTGGTGGGGGGCGCCGGGCTGTTGGTCGGGGTGTTCGTCGGCGTGCGTGTGGGGCTACTCGTTGGCGTGCGGGTGGGGCTACTGGTCGGCGGTGCCGAGGTATTGGTCGGGGTGTTGGTTGGGGTGCGCGTCGGGCTGCTGGTGGGGGGCACTGGGGTGTGCGTCGGGGTGTTCGTCGGCGTGCGTGTGGGGCTGCTCGTTGGCGTGCGTGTGGGGCTACTGGTCGGCGGTGCGGAGGTGTTGGTTGGCGTGTTGGTCGGGGTGCGCGTCGGGCTGCTGGTGGGTGGCGCCGGGGTGTTCGTCGGTGTGCGTGTGGGGCTGCTCGTTGGCGGTGCCGAGGTATTGGTCGGGGTGTTGGTTGGGGTGTTGGTTGGGGTGCGCGTCGGGGTGCTAGTTGGCGTGCGCGTCGGGCTGTTGGTCGGTGGCAACGGGGTGTTGGTTGGAGCGAGCGGAGTGCTGGTTGGAGCGAGCGGAGTGTTGGTTGGAGGAACCGGAGTGTTGGTTGGAGGAACCGGAGTGTTGGTTGGAGGAACCGGAGTGTTGGTCGGGGGAACTGGTGTGCTAGTGGCAGGTACGGGCGAGGGAGTACTCGTCTGACCGATGGCTGCGGCATTGATGTGGAGGCTGAACGTGCCGCTCGATGTTGAGTAGCCGTCGACAACGATTACGACGTTCTCGCCGGCGGTCAATGGAATTGTCACCTGTGACTGACGAGTGCCGAGGCTGTCATCGTTGCAGGCCAGTTGTGCGCCATTACAGCCGCCGTTGCGCACGTACAGTACTGTGTCGAAAGACGACCCCAGCGTGTCGATGGTGTAAGAGTCAGTTGTGGCCGCAGTGAAGAGAAACGTTGCGTCAGGGGCGTTACTCCCACCCAGGCCGCCACAGGAGGCGCCACCCATCAGGTTCGACGCACCAAGTGTGGTGCCGAAGATAGTTACCGGCACGCTGCCTCCGAGATTGAGGCCAGGGCAGACTGCTGCAGCCGCTGCGGTCGGTGTACTGATAGGGGGAGACGTCGATGTGCCGGTCGGTACTGGTGAGGTGCCAGTTGGCAGTGGGCTGGCGCTGTTGGTTGGTTGCGGACTGACGGTATTGGTCGGTGTCACTGGGGGAACCGGAGTGTCAGTTGGGGGGACCGGTGTGGTGGTCGGAGGAACCGGGGTGCTGGTCGCGGATACCAACGAGGGAGTGCTCGTCGGACCTGCGGCTGCGCTATTGATATGAAGGCTGAACGTGCCGCTCGATTTCGAGTAGCCGTCGACGACGATCACGACGCTCTGGCCGGCCGTCAATGGAACCGTCACCTCCGACTGACGAGTGCCGAGGCTATCATCGTCGCAGGCCAGTTGTGCGCCGGCACAGCTGCCGTCGCGTACGTATAGAACTGTGTCGAAGGACGATCCAAACGTGTCGATACTATAGGAGTCAGTCGTGGCTGCAGTGAAGAGAAACGTTGCGTCAGGGGCGCCGCTCCCACCCAAGCCACCACAGGAAGCGCCACCCATCAGGTTCGACGCCCCAACGGTGGTGCCAGAGATGTTTGTCGGCACGCTGCCTCCGAGATCGAGGCCAGGGCAGACCGCGCCTGCCGATGCTAGTTGAGAGCTCAGCAGGCATGTTGTGAGCATCAGGAGCATGCACAAGAATCGAGGCGTGGACACTGCGGCGGCACGATTGCGAAGCCACAAGCTGTCCAGTACGCGAGCGGACCGCAGTGCGCGGTTCGTTCTACTCATGCAAGAAACCTCCATAATGCGAATTCGCAACCCCCATCCTTGCCAATACCCGTGTGCCGCAAGGACGACGCCATCCCGGTTGCGTGCGCTCTCCCGCTATCAATGTGATTAAGCTCTGCGCGCCTCTATGGCGTCTGTTTAGATTTGTTCGGCGAATCAATGACCTTTGATAAAATGGTGACGAGTGGTCGGACTGGGCGACGGTGCCGGTCAATGTGCCATGGCACCAGCTGTGCGCATCTACAGAGTAACGTCGCTGCGTTCTTGGGTCGGCGTGTAATGCCATCCCGTGTAATGCCATCCAAGGTGCTTGCTCATCAGCGGCGAGGTCGCTGCACTCGGCGGACCGGTCGTTCTTGCTCGGAGGCCTGCTCGATCGGCTTGTGGGGGGTAAAGCGATCCGCGATCCGATTGCCGGGGTTGACAAGAGCGTCATCTCGCGGCGCGCCCAACTCGGGTTACCGTAAGATGGTTGAAGGAATTCAGTAAGCGGTGGCGCGCGCCGAAAGTGGAACGATACGAAATCTCAAGATGCATTTCCGGTAGACCTCCAGCTTCGAATGTCCTGCTGCGGCGTTGACTCGGCTCCTCCGATGGTGGCGGGGCGTGGCCGAGAGTGCCTGGAACTCTTCGACGCTGCGCTGGTAGGAGACTTGCCGGAGAACGATACGTCGAACCACCCAAACCCCACAACCCACGGCTCTCAGACTTCACGATTGTTGCTCGATTTGCAAGTCAGTTGTGTCGTCCGTCAGCGACGGAGTACTGCCTGAGACCAAGATTCATGCCGGTGTATCCCGCCCCAGGCGCCGCGAGAATCCAGTCTTCTCTTCGAAGCAGTTGGGATACGCATCGGAAAATTTGTCTAATCGAAGACGGCGATCCTTACACGAATCAGCCCCGATGGTCGCGCGGGTCTCTCGGCCCGCCCTACTCCAGTTGTGTTACGTATCCATCACGCTGCAAGTTGCGGCTCTTATTTTGCGTTGACAGGCCGATAAGGATCATGTTAATGACCGGCGCGGTTTATTTGCGCCATGGATGCCGCGCCCTTACGAGGTGATGGCGGTTGGAGGTCCGTATGAGAAGCAGAGGTCGAGTCTCGATTTCGGTCCGAGTGGTCGCAGGTCTTGGCGCTTTGTTGGGTGTGGTCGCATTTGCCCGATCGGCGGTGGCCACGCAAGTGAGCGGCTCCCTCCCGATGTCCCCGGACAAGGGACAGTCCCCGCCAAATGATGTGCTGGAATCGTCAGAATCTGTCACAATCCAGGTGTTATTCACGAATTCAAGTACAATAACGGTCGGTATCAACGAAGTGCCGGCGGCGGTGAAGCTGATCAATACCGTCACCGCGGGCCCCTCAGGCTGTGGCGCGTCTCCTTGTCCCTCACGGGTCTTTCTGTCGTGCAGCGACACCGGTGGCGGGTGCAGCGAGAACGGCGGCAGTGAGCTCGGCGCGTTGATATTTGATTCCTGCACGCCGACCACAGGCGTGGCATCGTGTACGCTGTCGGGAGTCGATTCGAACGAAGTGCTCATCACTTACGACGCGGCCGGGAAATCGATCCCCGCCACGACGCCACCCGGCGGCGAGCTCATCGTGACCATCGTTGCGCACGCGGCCCCGGGGCAGCAGGTGCAAAGTCCCCCTTCCGGGGAATTCTTCGGCAAGGCCGACACCGGCACCAACAATATTCATCTCGTGGCTATCGATGCGGTGCGTGGTGCGACCGGTGGCAGCGCGCCTCTCTTCTATCCGGGTTTCTGCCCTGACGGCGTAGTGGAAAATACCCTGGGCTTCTGCTGTGGCACGCCGGCGACCGATGCTAGCTGCGATAAGCGGTTTCCGTGCAATCAAAACGCGGATTGCCAAACGGGTCTGTGCTGCGATGGCCTCGGAAACTGCAACACGGTTGAGACCTGTTCAACCGACGACGACTGCTTCGACACGGCCTTTCCCACCTGCCAACAACCACCGGGAGCGAACTGCTTGTTGGAGCAATGTGACGACGGTAACAACAATAATTCGGACACTTGTACGGATCTATGCCAGCCAATTTGCCAGTTGCAGATTGCTAAGACCGTGGCGAAGGATGATGACTGCAATGGTGTCGCGGATGGCCCTTTTAGCGACTCGGTGACTCAAGATGTCACCAAGTGCGTGGTGTACCAGGTTTGCGTCTCGAACACGGGCGGGCAGGATATCGCCGGCGTGATGGTGAGCGATACGAGCCCGCCGGGCGGAAGCTTGGACTTCGGGACGGTTGCGGCGGGGGCTACCAGCTGCCAGTCGATCCCAACCGATGCCAAGGTAGGTACGTGTGCAGATGGCACGTGCGTGTGCCCGGCCCCAGGCACAACGCCGGACACGGCTACGGTCACCAGTGCGACGTGCACCCTGACCCAGGATACGGCATGCACGCAACCCGGTTCAGTGTGTAGTGACGACGCCTCGGTCACCTGCGATACCTGCCAGATCGCTGTCGACAAGACGGTGGCGAAGGATAACGATTGCGACGGCGCTGCGGATACGGCCTTCAGCGATTCGATCACTCAGGATATCGGCAGGTGCGTTGTCTACAAGATCTGCGTCTCCAATACCGGCACCTCGGGCGTGGATAACGTTATGGTGAGTGACTCGAGCCCGCCCGGCGGAACACTGAACTTTGGGACCGTGGCGGCGGGAGTGACGACCTGTCAGCTCATTCCGACCGATGCGGCTGTGGGGACGTGTACGGGCGGCACGTGTGTGTGCCCGGCAGCGGGCCTGACGACCGACACCGCAACCCTGACGGGGACATGCGCGGTTGGTGGTGACGACGTTTGTAGCAAAGCGGGTTCGACTTGTACCGATCCGGCATCGATCACGTGTTTGCTGCCGACGAACACCCCGACGAACACCCCGACGAACACCCCAACCAATACGCCGACCCCGACGAATACGCCGACGATTACGCCGACGAACACCCCAACCAATACGCCGACCCCGACGAATACGCCGACGATTACGCCGACGAATACGCCAACCAACACGCCGACGAATACACCGACAATTACCCCGACGCGGACGCCGACGAATACTCCAACCATCACGCCGACGCGGACGCCGACTGACCCGGCCACGCCGACCCGGACACCGACACCGACAGCACCGACGGCGACACCACGACCCACCGTTCCAATACCGGCTCCAGCCATGACGCCTCCGTCGCTGGGGCTATTGGTAGTGAGCCTCGTGCTAGTTGGATTGCTCAGCTTGGCGCGCTTTATTAGTAATCCGAAGTAAATCGGGCGCTCCGTAACCCAATGTAGGGCGGCTGCAGCATCCGTCATGCTGCAGTCGCCCTACGACGTTATGGATGGTCTGCATGCCAGACGTTGACGGCAGCTGCGGATCGGCAGTGGCTGGTTGAAGCCAGACTAGCATGCGTAGAAGAGCTGATATCAGGTGCCGCGCCAGGCAACCCGCAGCGACCTTGCCCGGAGCGGCCTACTAGAGGCCTTGGCCGTAGACCCTCGTGTAGTGTCTCAGAATTTGGTTTACAGAGATCGCCCGCGGAATTTGTGTAAAGGTATTTCTGAGGCACTACACTAGCAGCCTATCGGACTTGGAGGTTGGCGGCGACCTAACAGGGAAGCGCACCATGGAAATGACGCCGGCCGCGGGTCCTAGTCGCTATCAGGTGGAGTGTTCTCTCCATCCGGTTCCAAGATCTGTTTCGCCAGTGCACGTACATCCTCGTCCGGGTCATTGAGCGCCTGTTTCGCCAGAACGGCGACGCGCTCGCTATCCATATTCGAGAGTACTCTCAGTGCCTCGCGGCGATTCTCTCCATCTGAATCGTTCGTGATCACTGTGCTCAACAACTCGATGGGCGCGTCACCCGTGAAGTCGACCTCGCCCAGCGATTTGACGATGGCGAGGCGTACGTCGGCATCCGGATCGGCGAGCGCCTGGCGCAAAAAGGGAATCGCCTCCGGATCTTCCGTTCCGCTCAGCAGGTTGATGGCCTCCACCCGTCGCTGGGGATCCGCATCCGTGAGCGCCATGCGCCCGAGGCTTGGAATATCCTCAGGCGGCGCTTCATACGGTGCCTCGCCTACGCTTGCAGCAGCCGCCACGTCTTCTGTCGGTGCCGGGGCAGGGATTCCGTGCTTCGGCTGAGACGGCTCATTTGCTGGTACGTGGGCGAGAGGCTCCCGTGCATCAAGCGCTCGGGATGCGACGAGAGGGGGGCCAGCATCCGGTACTCGCGCGGCGGGATTCTCCGCCAACGGCCGACGAGCTTCCATCGATAGGGGCGGCGACGTCGTCGGCTCTACCCTGTTGCGTCCGTTGCGAACAAGGAGCGCCGTTACAATCAAGGCGGCGACAGCAACGATTGCCACTTTCAAGTTGGCCGATCTCATTTCTGCGGACCTTACCAGTGCAGGCTGCCCAGCGAAAGCCTGTGAAGGGCACTGGGAGCGACCAACTCAAGCCAGCAGGAGAGTGGTGCCCCCGGCCCTAGCTACCGCAGGCTTGCAAGAACCTGCGCTAGTTGATGGGTCTCCTGCTGCAGCCTGGCGCAGGCGCGGTGGGCCTCCTCGAAATCGCCGAAGCGGGCCAGTGTTTCTACGGTATCTGCCGCAGTAAACACACCCGAGGCGCTGATGTAGCCCGCTGATCCCTTCAGCGTATGCGCGGCTTGCTCCAGGGCAGCACGGTCACGGCGCGCGACGGCGTCACGCAGAGCATTGAGTCGCCGCGGACATTCTTCCAGGAAAAGTTGGGCGATCTCATGCATCAATTCTAGATTCCCGTCAACGTTGGCGAGGAATCGCCCTCTATCGAAGACCGGGTCTTCCGTTTTCATCGTGCCCATCGGATCGTACGTCACGCAATTGCAATGCCTACACGGCAGGGTTGGGCATGATCCACTGTTGGTCAATGCCAGAATCCCTAGAACGCCAAAGTCTCGTACATGAGCGTCAGAAAAGCGCCTGTAGTGGTGATTCCATGGCTCGGCTTTGTCCATTGGGTGGAGACCGCAGCCGGGGAGGACGCCGAAGGTGGCTCAGAGCTTGCCGCGTGCAAAGGTAAAATGCGATTGACTTAGAGGTAGTAATCGAGGATACCAAATAGCTCGACTCTCGAAGAGCAGTGCGGGACGTCGGCTGTTCCACCCGAAAAGTGATGCCTGATTTCGTAAGGCAAAGCCACGCATCAAAGTAAACGACGTGAGTCGGGTTGATGGATGGACCTAGCAAGCTGATTGACCTTCCCGCCTATAGTTTTCTTTTTTCACACCTATTCTTTTACTTTATTCCTTGAAGGAGTGCAGGTGTTAGCCATTGACCGTTGCTCCCCCGAAAGGGGCACGAGCAAATCCACCCTTCGGCGGATTGAGTGAGGTGCGAGTCATGTCGTACGGTCCCGTTCGGGAATTCTCGGACGTGGCGTTAGGCTGATGGCACTGCGACTAGTTGCTGTTGTATTGCTGTGCCTGAGCGGAGCTGTCTTCGCGCAAGGCACGGCGACCCATACCGCGCATCACAAGCTCCCTCGTGGTGCCGCGGAGCTTACCGAGCGGCGCACATTGTTGGCGAAACACTTTCGGGTGCCGGGGCGGGGATACGTCGCCGTGATCGGCAGCCGGCCGTTGCATTGGGTCGACGATCACGGCGCGTTTCAGGATTTGGTCACCACCTTCAGCCTTGAGGCTGACGGCAGCTATACAGCCGAGAGTTTGCCATTCATGGCCCGCGTCGTCGGTCGCGGCACCGCCGGCTGTCCGGCGCTGCCCGGGGGCGAGAGCTGCCTGCTGATTGGCGATCGCGGCGCAAAGAGCCTGGTGGCCTATCCATTGCCGCACCGGGCACTGGTCAAGGGCCAGCGGGCGCGCTTCCGTTTCGACGGCCTGACGTGTGACTACAGCCTCGGTGATAAGGGTTTGAAACTCGGCTGCGTAGTGAAATCACGACGCGGTCCGCACACATACGAGTTCCCCTATCGCATGCTGGGCAGCGCCAGCGGCTGGAGCATCGATGCAACCGGGGCGGCTACCAACAACATCGTGACCGTCGCCCCGCCGATGGTCATTGGAGCGGACCGCGCACTCTACGCCGCTGGGAGCTGGCGGTTGGTCGGGAGCGACCGCCTGGCGTTCGACTTCGATGATTCGCGCTTGCCCGCCGCGGCGTTCCCGTACACGCTCGATCCGACGACGACGTTCAACCTCGGCATCTGCTGCACGGCGGCGGATGGTACGTCCTGCGCCGCACCGGCGACCTACTGCAGCGTCTCCAGTGCATGTACCGCCTCTGCCCCTTACACGGTCTGCGCCGGCGCCAGCGGGTCAGATGCCACGGCGACCGGGAGCGGCCCGTCAGGGCCTGGCCCGGGTCCCGGCCCAGGCTACCCACCCCCTTTCAAAAGCCCCTGCAACACCACGAGTTGGTATCTGCAGCCGGAGCGCAGCTTCTTAGCCCCTGGCTATCAGATCGCCAACGCGCTCATCAAATGGAATACCTCCGCCCTTCCCGACAATGCCACGGTCACGGGCGCGACGTTGGAAATGTACTCGTTTGTGACCGCGGGCTACTGGGCCAATACCAATGACCGGCAACTGACGGCCGACTGGTTCAACTGGGATCAGCCGGCTGCCGGCTGTAACGTCGGCGACTACACGACGACGGCGCCGAACAATGCCATCAGCGGGACGTCGCTGGATACGTTGATCTACGGCACCAACGACTTCACCTTGAGCAACGTGAGCAACATCAGTCTTACCGGCTCGACGTATCTGCGACTGACGATTTCCGGCGGGCAGCCGACCGGAGTCAATAAGGCGAGCTTCGCGTCGCAGGACAACTTGCAGCAAGCGGGTCCGGCGCTGCTGGTGTCGTACGCCGAGGCCACAGCGACGCCGACGGTGACGTCACCAGCCACGAGCACGCCGACACCGACGAACACCCCGACGCAGACCCCGACGAACGTTCCGACCGCCCCGCCAACCAATACGGCCATCGATACCCCCACCAGTGTACCGACGGACACGCCAACGCCCGCGCCTACATCGACGCCGACCCAGACGCCGACCAAGACCTCCACTGACACACCGGCCCCGACCGCGTCGCCGACCCAGACGCCGACGCCAACGGATACCCCCAGCGATACGCCGACCCAGACGCCGACCGATACATCGACGGCGACGGCGACGCCGAGCAATACGCCGACGGATACGCGGACCGCCACGCCGACCGAAACCCCAACGCCGACTTCGACGCCCACCGATACGCCAACAGATACCCCAATCGCCACGTCAACGAACACACCCACGGATACGCCGACGCAGACGGCAACCGGAACACCAACGGATACGGCGACGAATACACCAACTCAGACAGCAACCGACACGCCAACGAGGACGCCGACGGACACGTCCACACCGACGAATACGCCAACAGAGACGGCAACCCCGACAGCGACGCCGACGAGCTCGTCAACGCAGACGGCGACGGACACGCCGAGCAATACGCCGACAGAGACGGAAACCCC
>CAZTDK010000182.1:0-9634 GCA_964611965.1 uncultured Binatia bacterium (SeqCode)
CCCGACCTATGTCGACCTCATCGCCTTGTTCACCGTCCGCACCGCAACACCACGCGACGCCGGCGGCTTTCGCACCTGGCTGGCCACCTCCAACATGCGCGTCGACTATTTCGAGCCGATCGTCGGGCCGCAGTTTACGATCGAGAGTCGACTGCTGAAGAAACGTGGCCGCACCCATGTCGTCGATACGCGGTTCTTCGATCCTGGCGATACCCTGGCGGTCTTCGCACTCACAACAATTCGCGAGGTCGCACTGAACCGTCCGCTCGGCGACGGCTGACGGCTTGCGGGCGGCATCTATCAACGGCCCCGTCCCTGCGGCTCCGCACGACTCCCACTTCTGGGAGCACTGGGAGCACGACCCCCATTGATCGTCTCATCGCTTGCGCTCACAATCAAAACGGAAGACAAAGAAGGTGGAAGCGATCATGTGCGCTGAAACCCTGTCAGAAGTCGTAGACCGGATGAGCGTGGCGGGTTATCGAGACGACTTCCGGGCCGAACCGGATGGGCTCCGGGCTCTGCCTTCGGGATGTATACACAGGCCGGAGTCGCTCACTATCGACGAGGTGGTTCGTTTTGAAGGGATGACCAACCCCGACGACGAAGCCGTTGTCTTCGCATTGCGCTGCGGAGAGCACGGGACCAAGGGCACGTACGTGACCTCCTACGGTCCGCAGATGTCCGCGTCCGACGCCGAAATGGTGCGCCGCCTTCACCCGCAATCGGCAGAGAGGTCTCGCGAACATTGAAAGCC
Source organism: uncultured Binatia bacterium (SeqCode) (assembly GCA_964611965.1). GTDB lineage: Bacteria > Desulfobacterota > Binatia > HRBIN30 > HRBIN30 > CAZTDK01. Next base: position 758 of record CAZTDK010000182.1, read on the forward strand.
GGCGCGGTCGGCCCAGGCCTGGATTTTCGAGCTGAGATTACTGCAGGCGGTCCTGCCCTCTCAGTACACCGTTCCGTTGTAGCAATCCTCAACCACGCGTGAGCAGCACTACCGGAATGTCACGCGACGTCCGCGCTTGGTAGTCAGCGTAGCTGGGATACAGGGCAAGCAGCCTTGGCCAGAGGACCGACTTCTCCGCCGCTGTGACACGACGTGCGATCATCGCCAGCTTTTCGTTGCCGACTTCGACCTCGACGCGGGGGTTGGCCTCGAGGTTCTTGAACCACAACGGATGATGAGCCATCCCGCCTTTCGAGGCGACGACAACATAGGCGTCGCCGTCCTGCAGATACAGCAACGGCGCCGTCTGCGGCTGGCCTGATTTGCGGCCAATCGTGGTTAACAGCAGCACCGGCTGGCCGCCAGGCATGCGACTCCCTACACGGCCGTTGCTGGCGCGGAACAGCCAGGTATTGAACCGCGAGATGAACTTGATGACGACACCGCCGACTTTCTCCTGGCGCGGCGTGAACGGCTTCGCTGCTGTGGTCATCGCTGCTCCCCTCTCTTAGAGATTGGAAGATTGGAGGATGGAGGATTTGAAGAATTGGAGAATCGCCCTTCCGCAGAGCCGGCAGTCCTCACATCGTTAAAACCCTCAAGTCCCCTATCCTCCAATTCGTCAATTCGCTCAATATTCCAACACGACGTCCGCTGGAAACTCGTTGATGGTTGCGCTGTCGGCACTGAATGTTTGGATCGGCTGCCCGTTCACGCTGACCAACTTCAGCGGTTGCGGCAGCGGTGGTTGAAGAACGATGGCTCCGGGGAGGGCGAGATCGCCTGACAGCACGACGCGCATGGCGTTGGCGCCGACACGACGCAGGCGGTAGTTGAGCACGCCGTAGTATGTCGGGAGACGCTTCACGCCAACGCCGGCGCCGCTTGCCACCCAGGCCTCGGGAATGCCGGCAGCGATGACGAGTGCCTGATCGGCATCACGCTCGTAGGCAAACATGGTGCGCACCGACTGGATGAAGCTCGAACCCACCCAGGTGTGCGGCATGTCACCAATAAAGCGCGGGACTGACGGGTCGCGCCACACCACCTCGGCCCACTCGTTCCATCCCGGCGGTCGCTGACCGGCGAGCAAAATGTCGAGCAGATCCAACGCGCGCTGGCGCTGGCCGAGGCGTACGAAGGCGCCGACGTTGCGCAGCTCGTACGGGGTGTAGCCGTCATTGCCGACGGGTCCCACTTGTTGCCGTTCCTGGACGTGGTCGTAGTATTTTTCGAACGTGCGCTGCAGCGCAGCTGCGGGCAAGTGTGCCTGCTCACTGCCAAGGGTCAGCGCGATTGCCGTCGACGTCGGGTCGAAATCGCCGAGCTCCGCCGAACCCGGCAGGAAATCGATCTGATGGTCCGCCATCGAACGGGCGATCGACGCATACAGGCTGTGCCGCAGCGCATCGCGCAACGCCGCAAATCCGGCCGCGTGCTCGTCATCACCAACGACACGAGCGAGACTCGCCGCATCCTTCAGCCCGCGCAGCGCGAAGAAGTCGTCCCAATACGAGTGCACCGGATGCGCCGAGTAGCCCTCGTGGCTGATCGACTCGGGTAGCAGACCATAGAACACTTGCTTGTCCGGCTCCTTGTAGGCGTCGGTCATGCGCTGTTGGCGCAGCGCGCCGATGTTCTGTACGGCGCGCACGACGGCGGGCCACAGCTCATAGACGAAGCCGACGTCGCGGGTGAAGCGGTAGTACTCCGCGACCGCGTAGATGAACTCGCCATCGCTGTCGAGCTCAGGGACGCGGTCGGCACCACGTTGATCGATACAGCACGGGATACGGCCGTCGGACAGCTGATAGCGCGCCACCCAACGGATGAACTCTCGCACCTCCGCCGTGCACCCCATCTCGAGCAGCGCGGTGGAGATCATCGCGCCGTCACGAATCCAAGTACGCGCATAGTTGCGCGTACCGGGCTCAATGGCTGGACCGTCGCGGCTAATGAGCATGTAGGCCAGAGTGGTCTTCATCACCCGGGCGATCTTTCCGGCATTCGAGGGCAGCTGGAACTCGACATGGCCGAGGACGCTCTCCCAGGTGCGGGTCGTGTCTTTCAGCTGCGCGCGTAAGAACGATGCCGCGTTGCTGGCGCCGATTCGTTCCGTGATGGCATCGGGGTCGTGGAAGGGGATGGCGAGATCGACGTCGCGGTGTGCGCCCGGCGCGAGGGACAGATGGTAGCGCAAGGCTCCCGAGGCATAGCCGAACGGGTCGGACACCCGTTCATGCGGCGGCAGCTTGCCTTGTGCGAGAAAGTCAGTCACCGCGCCCTCGTCGAACGTCGCGGCGCCGAAACCGTCTGGCGGCGTCAGGGAGACGACCGCCTTTTCATCGTTTACCCACACGGTTCGGGGTCCGAAGAGTATGTTGTGGATCTGCGCGACCCCACCCACCATGTTCAGCGATTGCCACGGCGGGACGACTTGGAACGGCCAGATCGCGAGAAACAGATCGATGGCGCGCGGCTGCGTCCCTCGGTTGTCGACCCGATAGGTCGCATACAGCGCCGATTCGCCCGGCTGTCCGGCAGCGAACGCGGTGACCTTGAGCGAGAAACTTTCCGTCTCCCAGGTCACCGCAGGAATGGGAAGATAGCCGTTGGCGAGATCCTGCGTGAGGTGCACCGCATTCCACGTCACCAAGGTCCCACCGACAGAGAGAAAGGGCGCGATCGAAAAGGCGCTCTTGTCGACCTCAAGCATGCCCTCTTCGTTCAACAGTCCTTGCTTGCCGTCGCCATTGACCCCAACGATCGTCCAGTAGGTCTGGAGGCCGGAGAAGTATTTCGGATAGAACCCGATCGGTGCGTCACGCGCGATGGCTTCAAAGAATTGATTGGGCGACGCCGAGAACTCGAACGGCTTCACCGTCAGGCTGCGGATGCCGTACCCTTGTCCGCGGCTGCTTTGATGAAGGTCTAGCCGGAGATAGCGCGATTCCCCGTCGGGCAGATAGATGTAGTCACGTCCGCCGTTGCATTGGGCGCCGTGGTAGAGCGGCGTCCAACTCTCGCCGTCGTCGGATGCCTGGACGTCGTACGACGTCGCATAGTCGGTGGGGTCCCAGTCGATCACCAGACCGCCGTACTCGTGGGGTTTCAGGAAGTCGACGAGCACCCACTGTTCGGGTGGCTCTGGATCACTTCTCCAGCTGGTCTGCACATCATCATCCACGATGCGCTCGGGCTCGTGATCCGCAACCGCGCTCGACGCGGTGACACGCGCTGGTCCTTCGAGGGTGGCGAATGCCTCCCGCGTTTCGAGCCGCAGGTCGTCAATCCACACGGAGCCCCTGCCGCCCGTGCCCGCGGAGACGGCGAACTCGATCTGTGCCACCTGCTTGGGCGCGCCGTCGTCAGGACCCCACGCGTGCTCAATGCGCTGCTGCTTGACGATGATCGTCCGCCAGTCGGTGGTGAATGCGAACTTGCGCTGATTGTACCACCACACATTCTGTCCGGAGCGATCCACCAGCTTGAATTCCAGATTGTTGGGCGCGGCGGTCCCGCGGACGTCGAACTTGAACGCATAGTTTGCCGGCAGGCTGATGGAGAAATCCTTGCGCACCCGTACGTAGCCGCCGGCACCGATGTCAAAGTCGATGCGCATCGCCTTGCCGCTGTGGCCGGCATCGGCGGACATCTCGACGCGCGCGCCGTCGGAGGCGCTGGCTGACCACCCCGACAGGTCGTCGAAGTCGTCGAGCACCGTATCGCCATGCGCGCGCTCGGGACACAGCAGGTGCAGGATCGCCACGAGCAGCAGCCAGCCCAGCTGCCGTCGCGACGCCGTCGAGCCTCGCGCAGAACACATGAGCCGCAACCTATACGCAACCGGCCTCTGACCGGCAAGGACAAGTGCACGCACAGCAGGTGCTGGCCCACCTGCCGCGCGTATCCGCCTGATTTCGGAAAAGCCGGGTAGAAAAATTGGCTTCCGCAAAATGTGCGTTGACAATCTGTTTCGTGCTGACAGACTGATGCGACTTTGTCAGGAGCAGCAGGAGGTACATCATGAACGGTCGGAAGAAACAGCTGGGTCTTGCCATCAGTGCTGTGGCGCTGGGAGTGTTCCTCGCGCCGCCCGTGATGGCGACGGTGCACCAGCCGGGACCCGTGCATCAGCCCGGGCATGTCCATCAACCAGGATCAGGGCAAGGCGGCGGCGTGCACCAGCCGAAGCCGGTGCACCAGCCGGGCACAGTCCATCAACCGGGATCAGGGCAAGGTGGCGGCGTGCACCAGCCGAAGCCGGTGCACCAACCGGGCGCAGTCCATCAACCGGGATCAGGGCAAGGCGGCGGCGTGCACCAGCCGAAGCCAGTGCACCAACCCGGACCAGTCCACCAGCCCTAAGCCATCGCTCTTGCAACCACTCGGCCGTAGCGACCGCGCCACGGCCATCTAGGCTGCCGTCACCGCGAACGGATCACCGAGGCTGAGCCAGTGCTCGCCTTGGTGATCCAGACGGGCACACGTAATCGGTGTTGGTTGGCACTCAACCCCACCCAGGCACTCGACGAACCCAATGATCAGCGCGCCTGGCAATTCCGGTTCCTCAGCTGCCTCGCACGAGCAAATAGACTGACAGTACACCCACCGTTGCCAAGCCGATCCGGAGAAACCAGACGATCATCATCTCGCGGACAACTGGTGAAAGGCGCGGCCGTTTCATGCGAACCTCGGCAGCACGGTGTGAGCAAACTTCCTGCTCACGAGATGCGGACAACGGCCCTCCAGTCGCCCACAAGCCCCCTGTCTATTTCCAGTGACGCCGCGACAGCCATGAAGACGGCTGACCGCTCCGGTGGTTTCGCGGTTTACCGGCTGACAAGGCGCCCTGTGACGGCCTCCGAGGCGCCGTGTCGGATCGCGGCCATACTCGGGTCGTCCTACATCTGACGCGGCCCGCCACACCGACGCCACGGCAACGCTTAGGCTGTCTTTCCGAAACGTGTCGTGCTAACCGAGAAATTCGTGTTGTACCCACAGCGGCAGCCTGGTTGGCGGACAGCGTGGCTGGCCGTGTTTCGATTCCCTCGCCAACCCGTCGCCAGGTCTTGCAACGGCACGCGCAGGTGAACCGGACAAGAAGGAGGTCTCGCACGTGGAAGGTTTGAGCGTACTCGACATGATCCGCACCGGCTGGATAGCGACCTACCCGTTGATCCTGTTTTCAATGGTAACCTTCAGCATCATCCTGGAGCGCGCCTGGTCGTTGCGTAACTTGATCTCCAACAGCCTCTCACTGGCCGCGGCCCTGTGTCCGCCGCTGGAACGTGGCGACTTCAACGCCGCGCTGGAAACCAGCCAAGCACAAGCGACCACCCCGGCAGGCCGCATCTTTTCTGACGTCTTGTCGCGGCACCAATCCGACTCGATGGAGTATCTGTCCGATCTCACCGAGGACAAACGTTTCGAAGAGCTGGAAGCGCTCAAGGGTCCATTGTGGGTCCTCGGTACGGTGAGCAGCAGCGCGCCGTTCATCGGCCTGTTCGGCACCGTGGTGGGCATCGTCAAGGCCTTCCACAACATGGCACTCATGGGTAGCGGCGGCTTCTCGGTCGTCGCCGCCGGCATCTCGGAGGCGTTGATTGCCACCGCCCTCGGTCTGGGCGTCGCCATCTTGGCGGTCATTTTCTACAACTACTTTCAGACCCGCATCGAACGCATCGAAGCCGCGCTCACCATCGCATCGAACCGCGTGCTCGACGCCATTCATCTCGGGAGGCAGGCACATGGCGTTCGGTAGCCCGCGGAGCCGCGCGCGCTCGCCGATCGTCGCCGAGATCAACATCACTCCACTAACCGATATCTTCCTCGTCCTGCTCATCATCTTCATGGTGACCAGCGCGGCGATGGTGGAATCGGGCGCCAAGATCAGCCTTCCCGAGGTCGACAGCACTTCATCGCAGCCACGCGAGATCACCATCACCGTCACCCCGAACCACGACATCTACGTCAACAGCAACCTTACGTCGTACGACGATCTCGAGACCGTCCTGCGCGGGCTGGTCAGCGCGAAACCGGATATTCCCGTGGTCTTGGAAGGCGATCGCGAGGTACTTTTCGGCGATGCGGTGAAGATCCTGTCCATCGCGCAGAAGGCCGGCGCCACGCAGATCGCCATCGCCGCGGAGCGCCACCAGGGGACCTGACCGACCGATGCCGTCGCCCGCTTCGCCAACCCCGCCGCCCAAGCGCTTCGATCCCTGGTCGGGCAATCGCTACGGCGGTGTGCGCTGGTTGGCTTTCTCCACGGCCTTCCACGTGGGGCTGCTGTTGCTGTTCGCCACGATCACCCTGACCGTCTTGCGCAAAACGGAGGAAATCCGTGTCAAGGTCGTCGACAACGCGGCCGAGGGACCGGAGGAGATGGATGGTGCCCCATCAATGCAGGATCTCGCCGGCGTGCTGAAGATGGAGAAGGCCGCCCCGCAGCGCGCGGCCCCCAGTGGTCCCGCGATCCAAGGCGTCCGCGCCCCCGACATGCCACACATCGGCGGCGTCGGCCCAAAGTTGGGCGCCGGGCCCACCGTCGACACCATCTCCACGAATCTGTCGTTCGGCTCCGGCGCGGTCGGCGGCCTGGGTGGCGGTTTCGGGGACTATGTCGGCGGCCTGCGCAAGGTGGGCCTCGACGTGGCACTGGTCATCGACACCACCGACAGCATGCAGTTCGTCATCGACGATGTGAAGCAGAAGCTGTCACAGCTGGTGGGCGCCATCCAACGCATGGTGCCCACCAGCCGTGTCGGCGTCGTCGTCTACCGGGACAAGGGCGACGATTACGTCGTGAAGTGGAGCGACCTCAGCTTCCATACGCCGAAGCTGCAGGAGTTCTTGTCGCACATCACCGCTGATGGCGGTGGCGATTTCGAAGAAGCCGTGAAGGAAGCGCTGGAAACCGCGGTCAACGATCTCAAATGGCGCAAGGACTCGAAGAAGATCATCATCCTGGTCGGCGGCTCACCACCGCATCCATGGGACGTCGACGACGTCCACAAGATCGTCAAGGACTTCCACCGGCATGGCGGCTACATCAGCACCATCGACGTCAGCAAACGCCAGCACGACGAATTCGACCGCGCCATGTGGCGGTCGCTGCACGGCAAGGAACCCTACCAGCCGTCGCCGATGCCCGAGTTCTACAAGGAGACGGAGCGCTCGTTCAGTGAGATCGCCCACGAAGGTGGAGGTGAGTTGATCAGCCTCGACGAGAACAAAGCCTTGATCCGCGAGGTGCTGGAGCTGACCTTCGGTTCGCGCTGGAAGGTCGAGATGGCCAAGTACGTCAAAGAGCTGTCCTGAGGCCTGCGCCGATCGGACCTTCCGACCGATCTGACCGATCCGACAGATAATATGACTTCATTACGATTGCGTCGCGGGATTTTTCTCGCCGGTTTCCTCCCGCTCCTAGCGCTTGGCCTGCTGCGCGCACCGGCGCACGCCCAGTCGGCCGCCGATTTGCGCACCAGCGGCCGCGAGGCTGCCAGTGATATCGCTGCGCAAAAGGGTGGCGGGCACTTCGACCTGGCAGCGCAACAACGCGCCGTCGACCGGCTGGGGAAGTTGGTGCTGGCGTTCATCGACCTCAGTGACCGGACCACGAACGCCGGCGGCGAAAGCCGCGAGCGTGACGCCTTGCGTGGCGCCTATGAGGCGATCAACGCGCCTTTGGAATCCATCTACGACCAGAATCTTGCCACCATCGAACGCTTGACCAAGCAGGTCATGGACGATGACGGCGACCTCGAAGCGGTGTACGAGACGCAACCGTTCAAGGAGGCGCAAGTCGTCGCTTCGCAGTCACTCTACTTTCTCAATTGGCTGCACTACTACGGCGCACGCCTCTACGACGGCGCGCAGCGCAAGGAGTTGTTGGAAAAAGCCCAGCGCGGGTTCTCCGAGTTCGCCGTCGGTGATCGTCACACCGACCTGCTGGTCGAAAGCCTGCTCGGTCGCGGCTTGTGCCATCTCGAGCTCGGCAACACCGAGTTTGGCGTCCACGATCTGCAAGCGGTCATGAACGACCCGCAAGCATCGCCGGAACGCAAAGCGAAAGCCCGGCTGGCGTTGCTCGATGGCTACGCGCGCAGCGGCAATCTCAACGAAGTATTGAAGCTCTCGGACCAGATGCTCGGCAGTGATGGCCGCGCCGAGGACAACCTCGTGCGCTTCATTCGCGCCCGCTCCCTGCTCGAGGCCGCCAAAAAGGCCTCGGGCGCCGATGCGGGGCGCTACCGCCAGCAGGCAATGACCGCGCTCGATCAGCTGCGCCGCGCCGGCGGCGGCTGGGAAGAAAAGGCCGCGGCGCTGGCCGGCAGCAGCATCGACAATCCCGAGCAGTTCGCCGCCAACGCCAACAGTCCCTTTGCCAAATGGGAGCTCGCCAAGCTGCTCGTGCAAAAGGGCGACTTCAAGCAGGCGATGCCGCTGCTCGAAGGCTTCGTCAGCAGCCCGGACGACGCCCTGCGCAGTCACCAGGGCGAAGCCCACTACTTCCTCGGCCTGGCAAAGTTCCAGGCCGGCCAGTACCAGGAGGCCGCCGAGCAGCTCGACGCCGCGTTGAAGGACGATAAGGCCGCCTACGGGGCCGATGCGGCTTACATGCGCTTCAAGGCGCGCGAGGCCTTGGCCGCCAAGAGTCCCAGCCCGGACTTCAGCGCGCAGTATGAGCAAGCCGTGCGCGAGTATCTGACGAAACACCCGGAGCACAAGTCCGCTTTCGAGGCCCAGTTCCGGCTCGGCGAGCTGCTTCAGGCGCAGCACAAGTGTGCCGACGCCGTGCAAGCGTACGCCAAG
>CAZTDK010000183.1:0-9621 GCA_964611965.1 uncultured Binatia bacterium (SeqCode)
GCCTTCGTGCTCCTGTGTGGTGATGGCGCTGTCGGACGGCCACCAGTGCCAGCCGAGCTTGTTGAAGCCTTTCGCGAGCGTCTCCCCCAGAGTGCCGAGGGCCACCGGCGGCAGTGGAACGTTCTTCGGTGGATACATCGGATCGCCGGCCAGTCCTGCGACTCCCATCATGTGCGCGTTGACGTCGTAGAACGGGGCGAGACGCGCGTAGTCGACGGGCCAATCGTCGGCGACGCCGTCGAGCGTTCTGACGCGGAAGTCCGACGGGTGAAAGCGGGGGAAATGCGCGGCGTAGAGGATGGTGCTGCCGCCGACGGCGTTGAACATCGAGGTGGCGATCGGCGAGGCGCTGTCGTTGACCGGGTAGTCCTCGCGCCGCCCGCGGGCGTTGGGGCTGAGCGCGAAGTCGCCGAGCTGGTGCGCCTCCCAGCTATCGCTCATGCCCGGATAGGCCTCGGGCTTCATCCACTCGCCCTGTTCGAGGCACAGGATGTTCATGCGCGTCTCCGCCAAACTCCAGGCGAAGGCAGCGCCGGACGCGCCAGAACCGATGATCAGTACGTCGACCGGCTGATCAGACATATGGGGTTCGCTCCCACAAGACGCATCACAGCGCGCTATCCCGAGATTACCAGTCAGTCACGGCCGTGGCAGCCCACAGCGACCCAACGGGGAGCGGCCCATAGAAGAGACGCCGATCGCAGGTCACAGGTTCCAGAAGCGGACGACGTTGTCGCAGACGATCTTGCGGCGCTCATCCTCCGGCACATTGACGAACAGGTTATCGATCGTCCGGCGCGAGTACGGCCAGTCGTTGCCGTGATGCGGGAAGTCGGTCGACCAGGCCATGTTGTTCAGGCCCACCTGGTGGCGCACGGAGATCCCGTTGAAGTCGACGATGAATGTCGCCATGCAGTGGTCCTTGAAGTACTGGCTCGGTACCTTCTTCACCTTGGTGTTGGTCCAGTGCCGGTTGCGCCAGTAGCGGTCGTCGACCATTTCCAGGAAGTGCGGGATCCATCCGCAGCCGATCTCGACGAACGCCACCTTGAGCTTGGGAAAGCGGTCGAAGACGCCCTGGAAGATCAGCTCGACGAGGAGGGGCATGGTGTACATCAGGGACGATGCGCCGATGGCGACGCTGCCCTTGTTCGATGCGCCCATCTTGGCGGTCTGCGCGGCGAGCAGCAGGTGGATGGAGACCGGCATGTCGAGCTGCGCGGCGGCATCCCAAAACGGATCGTCCTCGGGGCTCAGATTGTCGCCGCCTGACGGCCAGGCAGAGAGAGCGACGCCCTTGTATCCCTCTTTCTTGGCGCGCTGGAGCTCCTTCACGCTGGTATCGATGCCGACGTTCGGCGTTTGGAAGATGCCGATCAGCCGTTCCGGGTCTGGGGCACAAAAGCCTTCCTTGAGCCAGCGGTTATAGGCGCGGACGCCGGCGAGGTGCGCGTCGACGTCCTTGTTCTTCATGAACGTCAGCATGGCGCGCTGCGGCGGGTAGAGAACCTCGGCGTCGACGCCGTCGATGTCCATCAATTCGAGGCGCTGGTCGCCGAGATAGCAGCCGGGATGAATCTCGCGCGCTGCCGGGTTGGTGGGCTTGCCGTAGCGGGCACCGGTCCATTTGAGGTCCTCGGGGTGCGTGCCGACGCAGCTGACCAGCCCGAGCGGCTCGGCCGTGGTCGAGCCCATGTAGATCCAGGCGTGCCCTCCGTCCTTGTCCTCGACGAGCTTGGGCGCGGTATCGAAATATTTTTTCTCCAGCCATTTCTCCCAGAGATCGGGTGGCTCGAGGGTGTGAGAGTCCGACGAGATGATGTGGTACTCGCGCTTGGCCATTTGTGAGTGCTCCTCCTTCCAAAGTCGTCTGCGATAGTCCGACATAGCCTAGGGCGCGTCCTGATGGAATGGTTTTGTGATCGATCGATTGAACCATGTCACGATGAGTCCCAGCCGCCGGCAAGGCGTTGGCGGTCCTCTCCTTCGGGACGGCAGGCACCGTGCGGCCCTCACCCGGCAGAGCCGGGGCAAACAGAGAAAATGGAAAACCAGGAACGGAGAACCGGAATCAAGAACCGGCAAATGGAACGCTAAACCAATTGGCCGGTTCTCCGTTCTCAATTTTCCATTCCCGGTTTTCCATTTTCTTCCCCTGCGAGCACTCTCACGAAGCACTTTCCGATCGCGCAGCGCCTTGACGGGTGCGGCGCATCTGAGACAGTCTGCCGCGCACGCAGAGAGGACGTACACCATGCGCATCGGCCGCTACGACAATCCCTACAAGAATGTCTCCTACGCCATTATCGACCCGTCGGTCCGGCAGGAGCCGGTGGCGCTGGAAGCTGTCGACGGTGGCTTGAGCGGCGGCGTCCTGTACAACGCCGGCCAGGCGAAGACGGTCGTGTGCTTCATGCATCCGAAGGCCGACATGAGCCGCCACTACGCCATTCCGGCCTTGGTGGACGCGGGCTACGCGGCGTTCGGGCAGAACAGCCGCTGGCCGAACAACGACGAGCTGTGCGTGCATGAGACGTTACTGCTCGACGTCGCCGCCGGCATGCGGTTCCTGCGGGCGCGCGGCTTCACGACCATCATCGCCTGCGGCAACAGTGGCGGCGGCTCGCTGTACGCATTCTATCAAGCCCAAGCGGTGATCGCGCCGCCGGGCCGGTTGACGCATGCCCCGGCGGGTGATCCGATTGATCTCAACGCCTGCGACCTGCCGCCTTTCGACGGCTACATCAACCTCGCGGCGCACCTCGGCGAGGGCAAGATCCTGATGCAGATGATCGACCCGTCGGTCGTCGACGAGGCCGATCCACTGTCGTGCGATCCGTCCCTCGATGCGTTCAATCCGGACAACGGCTACCGCCAGCCGCCGGAGTCGAGCCGCTACGCGCCGGAGTTCGTGGAGCGCTATCGCGCCGCGCAGCGGGCCCGGGTGGCGCGCCTCGACGGCGTGGCGCGTGCGCTGGTGCAGCAGCGCCGTGTGGCCCGCAAGGCGATCTTCGCCAACGACTTCGGCGGACGTCCCTGGGGCGAGCAAGCACCGGCGCTGCGCGGCGCGGTGGTGTGCCCCTACATGATCGTCTACCGCACAGAAGCCGATCTACGCGCCTTCGATCTCTCCCTCGATCCCTCGGAGCGCGACGCCGGCTCGCTGTTCTCGTATCGACCGGATCTGACCAACTACATGGAATTCGGCTTCGCCCGCGTGCAGACGCCGCGCGCCTGGCTCAGCACCTGGTCGGGGCTGTCGTCGAATGCCGACGTGGTGCAAAACGCGCCAAAGATCACTGTGCCGTCGCTCGTCATCTACTACCGCGGCGACAACGGCATCTTCCCAGCAGACGCGCGCGCCGTATACGACGCCATCGGCGCCGCCGACAAGCAGCTGGCGTCGGCGCCCGGCGATCACTACGGCTTCGGCGTCGGCACGCAAGAACGCACGGGCGCGCCGCAAGCCTTGGCGCAAGTGGTCGCCTGGCTGCGCGAGCGCTTTCCGGCAGAGTAGGGCCAAAAAGACTGCCAGCCGGCGTCTTTTCAATGATGGAACTCTTGCGAGTGGGATGTACTTCGAGATCATCGGCCCGATCCGGGAGGTTGAGACAATTGCGGTGGCGCACTCAATCCGGGATCGCGCCCGGCTGCGACGCCTGTATGGTCGTGGACGGTGGCGCAAACGGAAGAGGTTTGCGATGGTTCGGCTCGCCGACGGGTTTGTGTCCGAAGCCGAGCTCCATTGGTACGAAGCGACCGGAGTTGGTAGAAGAGAAGTGCGGGTAAAACGATTGCTCAGGTGAACAAGCGATGCCACGGACAGTCGCCAAGAAGAAACGTTTCGTCGTTTGCGTTCGGAACACGGGGTTCCCGGCATCTCTAGAGCTGCGCAAGATTTACCAAGCTCTCCCGGATGCCGCCGCCGCCGCGCACAATCTGGTTCGCGTGATCGACGAGTCGGGCGAAGACTATCTGTACCTCCAGAAGTTCTTCCTTGCCCTTGACCTCCCACAGGGGGTGGAGACTGCGTTGCGCCGCGCCACTGGATGACTCCGCGGGCGTCCGACGGCCTCGGCTAGGACCTGCGGTCGGCGCCTCTTCTATGGACCGCTTGTTGGTCGCCAGAAGCTGCCAAGTCGGACAGGCTGCTAGGCGCTCGACCACGGCTCTCGGACCGATCGTGCTCTCGTCGTGCGCATTGTGCGACGTGCCCACGCGACGTGTGGACGAGATCGAGCCTTCGATGATGATGAGGAAGAAGAAAAATGGCTGAGTGTGCCACCAAAGCCCAACAGATCCGCGACCTCCTCAAGCAACACCGTCCGCTGGTGATGGGCGGCGTCTACGATGGGTTGTCGACGCGCGTCGCGCACCGTGCCGGGTTCGAGGTGCTGTTCATGGGCGGCTTCAGCGTTGCCGCAACGCTGCTGGGCGAGCCCGATTTCGGCTATCTCACACAAACGGAGATGGCCGACACGGCGCGGCGCGTCTGTCGCTTGACGGAGCGGCCGCTGCTGGTCGATGCCGACACCGGCTATGGCAATGCGCTCAACGTGATCCGCACGGTGCAGCTCTATCAGGACGCCGGTGCCGCCGGGTTGTTTCTCGAAGACCAGGTCTTTCCGAAACGCTGCGGCCACATGCGCGGCAAGCGCGTCGTCGAGTCTGCCGAGTGGCTGGCGAAGCTGCGCGCCGTGATCGAGACGCGCGGCGAGCACGATCTGTTTCTCGTGGCGCGTACCGATGCGCGCGCCGCAGTCAGCCTCGCCGATGCCATCGAGCGCGGCAAAGCGGCGCGTGACCTCGGTGCCGACGCGATCTTCATCGAAGCGCCCGAGTCCGTCGCCGAGCTCGAACAGATCGCCCGCGCCATCCCGGGACCGAAAGTCGCCAACATGGTGGAGCACGGCAAAACGCCGCTTTTGTCACCCGCCGACCTGCACCAACTCGGCTTCGACCTCATCGTGACCCCGCTCGCGGGACTGTTGGCGAGCGCCAAAGCCTTGCAGGACACCTATGCATTGCTGCGCGCACACGGCACGCTGCGCGATCACCTCGCGCAACTAATGCCCTTCGACGAGCTCAATCAGCTCGTCGAGCTGGAGCGCCACTACGAGCTCGAGCAGCGCTACAAGTCTTGAGGGGCCCGCAGGGCCTAGTTCCATTTCAAGGCGCTGCGGGTGCTCCAATATTCGTCCGCCGTCTCCGTGATGCCGGTGAGTTGCGCGGTGGCTTCGTCATCCCATTCTACTGCCAGCGCCGCGGCGTTCGACTGGAGGTGCTCGACAGTCGCGGCGCCGCTGAGGACGACATCAACCCACGGCTGTGCCAGTACCGCGGCCAGCGCCAGGGCGTCGAGCGTCGTCTGCAATCGCAGCGCAACGGTTTCGAGCACACGGCGGCGCGGTGCAAAGGCTACGTCGTTATTGCGTGACGTCAGTCGGCCGTTGGCCAGCGCTTCCTTGACGATGACGCCCACGCCCGCGGCGTGCGCCGCTTGCAAAGCCGGCGCGGCGGAGCGCTCGAGGAGATTCCACGTGGCCTGCACGCAGTTGAAGAGTTGCTCCCCGTCGACCACCACGTCGAGCGCCCGGCGCAAGGTCTCCGCTTGCCGCGGCCCGGTGAGGGTAAGACCGATCCGCACCCTTTCCGCACGCAGAGCGGCCAACGCCGTCAGCACCGTGGTGTCGGCGAGCACACCGCTGTCGAGCGTCGCCGAATGGATCTGATACAGGTCCAGATGGCCGGCGAGCCAGCCGCGACTCTCCGCGAGTTGGCGCGTCAGCACGGCAAGCGAGTGCTCCTTCACTTCGTGCGCGGCGGCGTCGACGCTCCACCCGGCGGTGTAGGTGTAACCCCATTTCGAGCCCACGGTGACCGCCTGCGGCGCGATATGGCGCGACGCCAGCCAGGTGGATAGGAAGTCCTCGGCACGTCCGTAGGAACGCGCCACGTCGTAATAGCGCACGCCCGCTGCCCACGCCGCATCGAGGACCGCATGTGCATGATCGCGCATCGCCGCGACGTCGTACTGATGCGCCAAATCCTGCGCATGCCCGAGGTTGATGTATCCGGGCCGGCCCAGCGCCGCCAAGCCCAGGCCAAGACGGGATACCGTCAGGCCAGTGACTCCAAGCAGATGTGCGTTCATTCCCGGTGGGCCACGGTTACCTGCGAGCAGCATATATCGAACTTGGCACTTCCTAGCGACCAACGGGAGCGGCCCATAGAAAGGACGCCGGCTGCAGGCCACTGTACCATCGGCGTGGAAGTCGTTAGGATACACGGTCGTTCAAGGAACCGTTGTGACCCATCCGATCATCACCGACGAGATCGGCCTGCTGCAGCAGGTCACCAACCTGCTCGACGACGTGCCCACCACGAGCGCGCCTTCGGAGAGCGCGGTTGTGGATGAGCTGACCCGCTTGCGCGAGATGATGGGCGAGGAATCGAAGATCGAGGATCAGGCGGCGCTCATGGACCAGTGGAATCGCCAGGCGGCGCTGCTCGACCAGCTGCGCGCCTCACGTCAGGCGCCGCAGGTCGACCGCGATTCCCCGTACTTCGCGCACCTGCGCTTGCGGGAGAACGGCAGCGAACGCGACATTCTTCTCGGCAAAGCGACGCGTCTGCAGCGCGGCGTGCGGATCGTCGATTGGCGCAACGCGCCCATCTCGCGGATCTTCTACCGCTACCAACAAGGCGACGAGTACGAGGAGGAGATCGCCGGTCGCACCATGACCGGAACGGTGGCGGCACGGCGGACGGTGACGATCCGCAGTCGCACGCTGCACCGCATCGATGCGCCGGAGGGAATCTTTGCCGCCGATGAGCACGCCCCGGACGGCTGGCGTCACACACCGGTGGAGGCGCCGCGACTTGCGGGCGGGGAAGGGGCTGCGCTGCGGGCGTACCAGAGCGGCGAGGGCGAGCACCGCCGCCTGGGCACCGATCTCGAGGGTAGCCGCCGCCGCGCCGACAAACATCTCCCGGATATCGCCGGGCTCATCGATCCGCAGCAGTTCGCGCTGATCACGCGGCCGTCCGCCGGCTTCGTAGTCATCCGTGGGACCGCCGGCTCGGGGAAGACCACTGTCGCGCTGCACCGCATCGCCTACCTCGCGTACGACGATGCAACCATCGACTCCGCGCAGACGCTGGTGGTCGTGTTCTCGCCCGCGTTGCGCGACTACGTCAGCCACGTCCTGCCCGCGCTGGGCGTCGGGCACGTGCAGGTCCGCACCTTTTACGAATGGGCGGCCGAACAGGTCGCGCGGCTGTTTCCGCGGCTCCCACGGCACGTGCGCGAGGACACCCCGGCGCTGGTGCAACGGCTGAAGCTGCACCCCGCCTTGCATGTCGCCTTGCAGCAACAAGTCAGACGCGTCGCCGGCAAATCCACGCCGCGCCAAGCCTTCGACGACTGGGCGAGCGTCCTGTGCCAGGCCGCCTTGCTCGAAGAGGTGTTCGCGACCGCCGCGCCGGATGCATTTACCACCGAAGAGCTGGTCCGCACCACGAACTGGAATCGGGATCGCTACGAGGAGCTCAGCGCCTGGCTCGCAGGCGATCAGGACGTGCATCCCGAGCTCGATGAAGAGGATCACGCACTGTTGTTGCGCGCCTGGCAGCTGCGCATCGGCCCGTTGCCGGCGCGTCACGAGCGTCCCCTACGCTATCGCCACATCGCCATCGACGAGGTGCAGGATTTCTCGCCGCTCGAGGTCCACGTCTTGCTCGATTGTTTGGATGAGCAGCGCAGCATCACCTTGGCGGGCGACACCCAGCAGCATCTGTCGCAGGACGGCGGCTTCACCTCATGGACGACGTTCTTCAGAGACCTCGGTCTTGCGGGCACGGAGGTCAGCACTCTGCAGATCAGCTATCGGTGCTCGCACGAGATCGCCGACTTTGCCCTGGGCGTGCTCGGCAACTTGCGTGAGGACGACTCGCCGCCGCTGACGACGCGCTCGGGTCCGGCGGTCGAGCTCTTCCGCTTCACCGATCACGGCGCCTGCGTGGCGTTTCTCGCCGATGCTCTCAAGGATCTGGCGGCGAAAGAGCGCCTCGCCTCGGTGGCGGTCCTGACCGCGTCACGCGAGCTCAGCGGCCTGTATTACCGCGGCTTGCTCAACGGCGAGGTGCCGCGGTTGCGGCGCGTCGAGAACCAGGACTTCACCTTTGCGCCCGGCGTCGAGGTGACGGAGATCGAGCAGGTCAAGGGACTGGAGTTCGATTACGTGATCCTCGTCGAGGTCAGCACGGCCAGCTTCCCCGATACGGCGAGCGCGCGCCGCCTGCTGCACGTCGGCGCGACCCGCGCCGTGCACCAGCTGTGGCTGACGAGCGTGGCGACGCCGTCACCGTTGGTGCGCGACCAAATGTCCCGCAGGACGAATGCTGAATCGTGAATGGTGAATTCGCAGAGGTCAGATGTTCCGTCATTCACCATTCACGATTCACGATTCAGCATTCACCATTCGAATCGTTGTCAGCTGCTCGCTGAGTTGCCAGAGACGGCGCTGCGCGGCTTCATCGTAGGAGATCCTCGACGAACGGCGCGGCTTGGAATTGACGAAGTACTTGCCGCTAACGCCTTCGACCTGCGGGGACGAAGCCAGGTAGATCGAGGTCGCTGCCCCCGACGCGGGCGTGCGCATGAAGTTGCCGATTACCTTGACGATGCGCTGGGCCCAGGCGCCGTTGTTGCTGCCTAGACCGGTGGCGACACCGCCGGGATGCAGGCAATTGACGGTGACCCCGCTGCCCGCGAGACGGCGCGCCAGCTCGTAGGTGAACATGATGTTCTCCAGCTTCGACTGGCCGTAGATGTTCATCGTGCGGTAGCGCCGTTCGCCTTGGAGATTGTCGAAGTCGATCCCGCCGAAGCGGTGCGCCGTGGAGGCGACGTTGACGATGCGTGCCGGCGCGCTGGCCCGCAGACGGTCGAGCAGCAAATGCGTCAGCAGGAAATAGGCGAGGTGGTTGACGGCAAAAACTTCTTCGAGGCCATCCACGGTCAGCTTGCGCTGCAGGTTCACAATGCCGGCGTTGTTGACCAGGACGTGGAGCGGCCGATCGGTAGCCGGGAAATCCTGCGCCAGCTGCCGGATCGACTGTTGCGATGACAAGTCCGCCAGCATCAAGGTGACGTCGCGGTTCCCCGTCTGTTGCCGAATCTCGGCGATCGTCGCCTCGCCCCGGCCGCGGTCGCGGCAGACCAGAATCAGCGTCGCCTCCTGTCGCGCCAATGCCAGCGCCGTCGCTCGGCCGATGCCGGAGCTGGCACCGGTAATCATGCAAGTGCGGGCGGACATGGCTCCCGATTCGGCGTTCATAAGAAGAGAGGAGGATCACGAAAACACGAAACTTCGAAAGCACGAAAAGGGGATACAGGGATTTCTGCTCTCGCTTTCGTGATTTTCAGTGTCGTACGATCATGCAACGGTTGCGCCGCCGGCCTTTGCCGCAAGCGCTTCCAGTTGTTCGCGCAGGCGCGCGACTTGTTCCTCGAGCGCGGCCACGCGCGCCGCCAACTCGGCGACAGGGGTGGCGACCGGGACTGCGTGCGCAGCGACCGCGGCTGGGGCCGGTGCGTCAAGTGGGTGCAGATCCGGG
>CAZTDK010000184.1:0-9621 GCA_964611965.1 uncultured Binatia bacterium (SeqCode)
CACGAAGGCATCGACCAGGGTATCATTCCGCTGGCGCAGGTCGGTTAACTTGCGTTCCAGAGCCTTGATGGTCTCCCCGGTATTCGCCCGCTTTTGCCTCCACACGTCGAGCACGATCTCTTTGAACAAGCGCATGAGTTCGGGCTTTGGCTTCAATCCGCCGAGATAGCCCACAAACTCATTCTCGAACTCTGCCTTCGCCACGTTCACGGCACGGCAACTCGATGTCCGACAGCGATAATATGCGTAGCGATTGGTCCGTCCCTTGGACCACGACGCCGTCAATGGCGTCCGACACTCTCCACATTTCACGAAGTGGCGCAGCGGAAAATCGGGGTGACTCCTTACGTGAGGCGTTACCGACAACGCCTTGCCATCGAGCACCGCCTGGACTCGGTCGAACACTTCGTCTGAGACGATGGGCTCGAAGTTGCCACGCCTCGGCTCAACGCCCCAACGCTTGACTGTGAGCCAGCCAGCATAAATCGGGTTACGGAGTGTCTGCTGGAACGTTTGCATGGTGACGTTTGCGCCCTTGCGCGTCGTGCGTAACCCGAGATCGTTTACAATTCTCAGGACCTCCGTCTTGGTGTGGAGTCCCGTCGCCGTGAGTTCAAAAGCCTTGCGCATCAATGGTGCCCGTTCCGGGTCAGGCGCAATGTTCTTGCGGTTGTTGGCATCAAGCACGTTGCGGTAGCCGAGGGGTGGAGAGAACATCCATCTCCCGTCTGCCAGTGCTGCCTTCATACCTACTGTGGTGCGTTCTGAGCGGACATCGTTGTCGAGTTGGGCAACCCCTGCCAGCATAGTTTCCATGAACTTGCCCATCGACGTGTCGTCGATGGGCTCCGTGACTGACCGCAGCGTGATACCAAGTCCACGCAGTACGGCTTTCGTGACAACGTGGTCCTCGTTGTTCCGCGCAAACCGATTTACGGAGTAGACGACAACGTATTGGATGCGCCCTTTGTTCTGGCGGCAATAGGTGAGCAGTTTCTTGAATTCGGTGCGGTCCGCCGTCTTGGCGGATTCCCCCTTCTCGATGAAGACCTTTTCCACGGCAAGGTCACTGCGTTGGCAGTACTCCTCACACGCTTCCTTTTGGGTGGGAAGACTTAGCGTCAGAGCCTGCTCTTTCGTGGAAACACGACAGTAAATGAGAGCACGGTTTGGCTTCGGTGTACCAGCGCGATTCAGCTCGGGGTGGAGAACATTGCCGCGAGGTTTCATAATCAGGAGTCCCGTGGTCCACGCATCTTGTGCTTGGGGCTCTCGGAAATCAACGGCTCCGCCTCGGGTTCTGTTGCGCAACTATTCCGCTGATCCGGCCCCCGCTCCAGATACATTTCTACCGAGATTGCAGCGAGGTTGTACAGCTCATCGCGTAACGCCAGCAACTCGGCATCGCCGACCGCCTGAGCTCCTGGGAGTAGCTCACGGCAGCGTTCGATACTGAGCCGCGACCCGTTGTCCTGCATTCTCGCCATTTGCTGTTCAACGCAAAGCGGTGGCCTTCGTGGGCTCTATGGTCACCTCGTCGAGCGTCGGCGTCGTTGCGGGTGCCAATGATGCCAGGCAGCCGCTGGCTCCCGTCATCATCGTTTCTGCCTCGCCACGTCCCGCGTACCCAGCTTGCCACTGCCGCAGCCTATGCCGACAGCTACCTGCAATTGCCGTTCTGCTTGCCGTTCCTGGTGCGCACGGTAGCGGGCAAACAGTTCACGCCACACACCACAATGTGCGGCCAATGCGCTGTGGAATGCCGCCTCGGCCGGTCCAGTGCTGGCGAGGCGGTCGATACTGGCCTCGGTATCGTGGAACCGCTGAACCAGATCGGGAATGTGCTCGAAGGCCCACGGCAGCGCGCCCTCGATGTACGCCGCCCGCAGCTCGACGTACAGTTCGGCGAGGCATTCGAGGCAGTCAGCTATGCCGAGCACTGCGTCGGGGGTGCTCTGTGCTTGAACTTTAGCCGCTTTAGCCAGTTTAGCCGGGTCACTGTGGCAATTTCGGCTACCCGAACAGTCATCGGAATCGGTTTTCTCCTGCTTGGTCGCGGCGGCAGCAGTTTTAAATTCACCCTCTTCACCGGCTAAAGTGGCTAAACCGGCTAAAGACGGCTGCGGGTTCCCGCTGAGGAAGGCGTGCGGGTCGAATTTTTGAAACGTCGCCATGCTCTACGCCTTTACGATGCGCCACACGTCGCGCCGCCGCACCCCGGCAACCTCGTGCACGCCGTCGAGGCGCACCAACCAACCGTGATCTTCGAGGACTGCAACCGCTTCTAATGCGTCAGTTTTGTCCCGAAAATCCCGTGGCCCACGCTGATAAATTTCAACGAGTGATACGACCGGATCGGTCCAACAGGTGTGCAACCAGTGTAGAAGCCGATCCGCTTCCTGCAGCTCAACGCTCGTTTGCGCGCTCTCAAAAACATGCTTTAGGTTACACATCGGAAACATGCAGCATTTCAGGGCGTTACGGTTCGGCTGTCTGACGTCCCGCATTTCGGATCGCTCGGAGCAGCGGCAGGAGCTTCGCCAGCGTCGCAATCTGTCGCTCCAACTCGGATGATTGCGCGGCTTCATCTACTGCAACGGCCCTAACTGACTCCGATGGGTTGTCGGCCTGCATCACGTCCTCATCCTTCCCGTCCATCGCCACCTCCACCAAAAACCACAAAAGGGGCGCGAACAGCTCTCGCTGCTCGGCCCCTCGACCTTTCACGCGCTCTCGCGCTACCGCTCGGCCCAGTCGCGCCTGATTTGTGTCAGGCTTCCTATGCCTCCCGTATGCCCGAACATCCGGGCGCGCATCAAGCTAGTGTTCTCGTTTGCGTTACGGAACTTATGAGGTTGTTCTGCGAACGCCGTTGCGCTCGTACGTGACCCGCGGTTGGGGTTCGTTTTCACTGCCGCTTCAAGCCACGTCGGAATGTGTATTCACGACGCTTAACGCCGGGGTGACACATTAGCCGTGTAAAAGCGGTGGTGGGGGCAAGTCCTCAATTCCATAGTCTCGGTAAGTTCGTTCGATGTATTCGAATGCCCGCTCAAGGCTTCGCTTGTCCCTCAAATCCAGCCGTGTCCCACCTGCAAACCCCATCGCTATGTAGTGAGCGCGGAGTCTCTCATGCACGGGGTGGACGTCGATGGCCTGAACACCACTCTCAGCGAGGGCGTAGATCGCGATGTGGAGTAAGCGCGCCACGAGCAGGTCGTTGCCACGATCCGCGTTGGCTTGTTCGGGCAATGATTCCGGTTTGAATATAAAATCTTCTGAGGCATTCGTCGTGCCGTGCGTTGCTACCAAAGTGACCCCTGTCGCCATTCGCAAAGGACCGAGTCTAAATCCCGCCAGTACGCGACGTGTTGGACCCGCGTAGCCCTCGTAGACTCGCCTGCCTTGCCCTCCCAATATGACCTCTACACGATCGACGCCGAGACCTGTATGCCCCGTTCCGAGGACGAGATGCAGCCTGAGTGCACCTTCGAGGATCTCATACGACCGGCTTGAGTCGCACTCATGGGATGAACGTACGAGCGCGGAAATCGTCTCGGCTCTTTCCTGAGGCTTCATGCGATCGCAGACCTGACCGCTAGCGTGCCCCAAGTCAATGCACCGACTATGAACCCAAGCCCTTCCAGAGGACTGTACCAAGCAATCGAGTTTGCTGGGGTTTGGCCGATGCGGCCCCTGGCACAAGGTAATCTTGAGTGAATCTCAATAGGATTCGAGTAGAATCGGCTTGTCAGCACCCAATTCTTGATGTAGAAGGTTGTCATGAGCGTGTTTCCTAGTGGCCACGCCCGGGAGGTAGGCAATGGGAAAAAAAACGACGATAGCTAAGGCTCCGCTGCACTTGGTGACAACCGCAGTCGGCGGTGAGAGGCCCATGGTAGTTGAAAACCCCGGGGGCTACGTGGAGCTAACGGTGCTCGTCGATTCTTTCCTAGCTGAGCGATTTGAGAAGCACCGAAGTATTGATCCTACTCTGCTCGATTGCGCGATTGAAGAGCTACTCGCGCTCGCCAGCATGGACGTCGAGCGCTTGCGGTGTCTTGTGGACCGTCTTCTCGCTCCCGACGGCCCTCCTGACGACGCGGGTCCGGCGGTGGCAAAGGGCAAGCTGGAGGTCGAAGCAGAACGGTGCGAGGGAGATTATTTTGCGGACGAAGGTATTCCGAGATTCGCACGTCTCGTCGCAAAACTTTCAGCTCCGGTAGTTCACACCGTGTCACGACAAGTGCCTTGGCACCGTAAGGTCGCCTTTTATTTCGATGCGACGAATCTCGTAACCGGTGACTCCAACGACAAGACAGACATGTTCGTCCGCGTCCGCGACCGTGGTACGATCGAGTTGATCACTTTGGCGTCGGACGGAACGCAAGGAAACCGACCGAGCGTGGGCACCACTATCAGCGCGGACGGCCGCTTCGTGGCCTTCCAGGCGCGGGCCTCCGCCGACATCTTCGTGCGTGATCGGTTCATGGGTACCACCGAACGGATCTGCGACGGCGTGCAGGGGAACCGTTTCAGCTTCTCGCCGGCCATCAGCGCCGACGGCAACTTCGTGGCGTTTGCCTCCGACGCGACCAACCTGGTCGCCGACGATACGAACGCCCGACTCGACATCTTCGTTTGCGACGGCGCCAGCAGAGCCATCGAGCGGATCATCATTGGCAACAGCGGCGCACAAGGGAACGGCGACAGCATTCTGCCGGCGATCAACGCGGACGGCAGAGTGCTGGGGTTCAAGTCGCTTGCCGACAACCTGGTGAGCGGGGACCGCAATGGGGTCGTGGACGTGTTCGTCCGCGATCAGTCTGCGGGGACCACGGAGCGCATCAGCGTCAAGGTTAGCGGTGGCGATGCCAACGACTTCTCCTTCCCGCCCAGCATCAGCAATGACGGCCGCTACGTGGCCTCTGGTTCGTTCGGCACCAGTATCGTGTGGGGCGATACGAACCATCCGTCCGACGTCTTCGTGCGCGATCGACGCAACGCCTTCACCATTCTGGTCGACAAGAACGCGAAGGGCGAGCTGGCAAACCGAGGCGTTCCCGACATCGCGCCAGCCATCAGCGGTGACGGCAAGCAGATCGCATTCGTGTCGTTCGCAAGCAATCTTGTAACGGCCGATATCAACAAAAACGCCGATGTCTACAGCAACCTGAATGACTTCCAGGGACCAAACGACAGCGACTGCTTGGAGAACGAACACTGCCGCGGCGGCGCGTGCAAGAAGAAACGCCCCTGCGACGATACCGACCCGGTGATCGATCGCCACGCCTGCTTCGACCGTGAAACGTGCATCGACAACCTCTGCGAGTGTGGCGGTGACTGCAACCTCGACGGCTTCGTCTTCGTCACTGAGATCAACAAGGCGGTCAATAGTCTCAACGGGCTCGTGCCCGTGAACCAGTGCACAGCGGTCACGCGATGCTTGATGCCGCCGGTGACGTTCGTAGAAGCGTACTGACGAATTGGGTAATGACTTGTTTAGAAGTGAGGATCCTGATGGCAAAGACAAAACTTCTTCTGAAAAGACTTCAGGTCGATTTGAATCCCGAGCAGCAAGCAAAGCTCGAATATCTGAGATCTATGATTGGGTTGAGCTCACAGACTGAAGCGGTGCGTGCAGCAATCACGTTTGCTGTGTTGCATCTGAAGGGGAGGGATGCTGGCGAGCGAGCCACGCCGCCTCTGGCCCTTCAGAACGATCCTTTGGGCCTCGCAGCCAATCCTCGAACATCTGTGCGTATGCTAGAGCTGTGCCGTGAGCGGTTTCTTCGAACGAAGGATCTTGATGACTTTTGGGAATGGGCAGGAGTGCTAGACGAGATTCTTGAGCTATATGGAACGATTCCGCAATGGATCGTCGGAGAGGTCCAGCGATTCAATGAGGCATGGATATCGTTCCACCGAGGTTCGATCTCGGCAGATTTACTTGCCCGTTACCCGCGGCTAGCGCAGGCAATGAGGACTCTCGGAAGCAGGGAAGAACCCGACGCTGTCAAGCCAGTTGGCAGGCGTCGTCTAGCCACGACAGCGTAAGTACTCGTAAGTTGCTGCATCGGTGGACCGTAGGTAAAGGCTATTTGCCTGCGGTCCGCTGCAGCGGTATCCCGTGGCCTGCAAGAATCCTGTGTCGTACGGTGGTGGCCGAGGTTTGGTCAGCACTGCTGAAAGCTATCGGCGCGCAAAAATGTGAATCGGCGTGAGGTCTGACCCCCGATCGGCTTACAATATTGACCCCACCACAGATTGGCCAACCCGCGCCCAACATTGAAACTTCAGACCGCCTACCGGGTCATAATAGGACGTCGAAAGGGGTCAAAGTTAGACGCCGATTCACAAGCGGCTATCTCCCGTCTTAGCTCCGGGATTATGGGGGTGTTTGGCGACGCGAGCGACGCACCCAAGACTGACGCCGTGGCGCTTGGCAATGGCACGGTAGGAATGATGGCGCGGGTTATCGCACCGACAATCAAGTTCATCAGAAATCTGCCTCCAGAGCCGCTGGCGCGTACCGGAGGGGATACGGAGAATTACACCAGCGAACCCTTCTGTCAGGCGCGCGGCAGCGCGGGTCCGATGCGGCGGACAATTGCTTCCCACGATTCGTATCGACGATCAACCTTCCCGACGGAATTTCCCGGCGGAACTCGGGGCACGACACGCACGTAGCGGCTCGTCACGATGTACCCGAGACCGCCTTTGCGGTCCTGATGCCCGATTTCGTGTCTGCAGTGGGGGCATCGCAGCACGGGCTACTTCCCCATGAAGAGCGCGCACAGCGAGGTACTCTCCGAGACACGCCGCCGCGCTTGAGAGCCGATCGAGTCAAGCACCGATAGCCCTCACGCTGCCATTGCCTGCCGCAGGAGGTCCATTTCCCGCAGCCAGACAACAATCTGGTTCCAAGCTGTCATTTGCCACGATCATTGACCACTCCGGCGGGCGAGTTTGCCACAATCATTGACCACCGAGTTTGCCAGAATCATTGACCAGGGGGAGGCTGCATCAGCGGACCTGAGTTGAGGCCGTGCTTCGGCCATCCTGACCCGATCCAGAGGAGGACGGGTGGGGATGAGTTATCGGGAGCACGGAATGTGGGAAGTACTCGAAGTGCTGCGGCGACACGGCCGCGGCGAGAAGACCGCCACGATTGCGCGGGGCACCGGGCGCAGTCGGTTTACGGTGCGCCGTTATCTGCGGCTGGCAAAGGCGAACGGGTGGACGCCGACGCAGGGTGAGCCGACCGAGACCTTGGCTGCGGCGGTGCTGAAGCAGCTGCGGCCCGGACCGCGCGAACCACCAACTGACGCGCCGACGGTCGAGCAGCACCTGCTGCCGCACCTCGACGAGATCCGCGGCTGGCTCATGCCGGAGCAGGGCCGTCCGCTGCGGCTGACGCGCGTGCAGGCCTTGCTCCGCCAGCGCCACGCGCTACAGGTCTCGTACAGTGGGTTGCGGCGCTTCGCCCAAGCCTACTGCCAGTTTGCGCGGCGCACCCTCACGGTCCGCATGGCCGAGACCGCCCCGGGCGAGATCGCCGAGTGTGACTTCGGACGCTTGGGCTACGTGCCGGTGCCGGACAGTAACAAACGCCACCTGCTGCACGCGTTGATCGTCACCCTGGTGTACAGCCGCCACCAGTTCGTTTACGTGACGCCGCACCAAACGTTCCCGGAAATGATCGGGGGACTGGAAGCCGCCTGGGGGTTCTTCGGCGGTGTGCCGCGTCGGTTGATCCTCGACAACCTGAAGGCGGCGGTCCGACGCGCTGACCGCTACGAGCCGATCTTCCAGCGCAGCTTCGCCGAGTACGCCCACTACCGCGGCTTTGTGATCGATGCCGCCGTGCCGCGCGATCCGACGGGCAAGCCACACGTCGAACGCAATGTGCCCTACGTGCGCGAAAACTTCTTTCGGGGCGGGCAGTGGCAGGATCGGGCGCACGTGCAGCGCGAGGCTGAGCGCTGGTGCCTCGAGACGGCGGGCAAGCGGATCCACGGCACGACCCGCCAAGTCCCGCTGGTCGTGTTTGAGGCCGAAGAGCGAGGCGCGCTGCTGCCCCTGGAGAACCCGCGCTACGATCCGCCGGAGTGGGGCCGCTGTAAGGTCCACCCCGATCACCTGGTGAGCTTTCGCCTGGCCTTCTACTCGGCACCGACGCGCTACATCAGCGAGCACGTCGACGTGCGCGGCGATCAGCAGCTCGTGCGGCTCTACTTCCGTGGCGAGCTGATCAAGACCCATCCGCGCATGCCACCGGGCAAGAAGTCGATCGACTACGCCGACTACCCGCCCGAGAAAGCGCCGTACGCCATGCGCAACATCGATTATGTGATCCGCTGCGGCCACGAGTTCGGGCCCCACGTCGGGGAGTTTCTCACCCGCCTCCTTAACGTCCACTGCCCCTGGGCCCGCCTGCGCCAGGCCCAGCGGGTGTTACGGCTCGGGCGCAAGTACGGCGCGGCGGTACTCAATCGCGCCTGCGAGCGGGCGCTCCAATTCGAGCTCCTCGATGCCCGCCGGCTCGAGAGCATCGTGCGCCTCGCGCTCGAGACGACCACCGCCGCGGGAACTCCAGTGCCCACTCCACCCCTTCAACCGGCGCTGCGCTTTCTGCGCGATCCCGAAAGCTTCCGCGCCCCCAACCGGTAACGAAAGGCATCCCGCATGGACATCACGCCCTCATTGAAGACCGTCCTCAAACGTTTGCGCCTCTCCGGCCTGCTCCACACACTGCCCGAGCGCATTGCCTATGCACGCGCGAGCAAGCTCTCCGAGCAGGCCTTCCTCGAACTCCTGCTCCAAGACGAGATCGATCGCCGCGAGCAGGGCAGTCTCGCCCGCCGCATCGATGCCGCCGCCTTCGACGATCCGCTCACGCTCGAAGACTTCGACTGGAATGCGCCGGTCACCTTCGACCGCGATCGGGTCCGCGATCTCTTTGGTCTCACCTTCCTCGACCGCGGCGAGGACGTTTTGTTTCTCGGCCCCGTCGGTGTCGGCAAAACGCTGCTGGCCACGGCGCTCGGGCATGCCGCGTGCCGCCTCGGCCGCAGTGTCCTGTTTCTACGGGCCGACGTCATGCTCAAGGCGCTGCACCAGTCGCGGGCCGACAACTCGACCGAAAAGCAACTCCGCCGTCTGCTGAGTCCCGATCTCCTGATCATTGACGACTTCGGGCTGCGCCGGCTCGACGCCACCCAGTCGAACGATCTCTACGAGGTGATCATCGGCCGCCACAAGAGTGCCTCCACCATCGTCACCTCCAACCGCGCCGTCGAGGAATGGGTGCCGCTCTTCGACGATCCGATTCTGGCCCAGAGTGCCCTCGATCGGCTCGCCCACAGTGCGCACCATGTGGTACTCGAAGGCGAGAGCTTCCGCCGTCGCCAGCGGCCCGGCTCAGGTAACGGTAACGACCAGAGACAACCACCGAGGAGGAAGAAAAGAGGCAGTTAAAGGGATCGATTGCGTAACGTCACGGCCTCAACGCCCCTGGTCAATGATTGTGGCAATCGGGGTGGTCAATGATTCTGGCAAACGACAATGAGAAGGCCTTCCGTTGTGGTAGATTCGTTGTTGCGAGCACCGAAACCACAG
>CAZTDK010000185.1:0-9598 GCA_964611965.1 uncultured Binatia bacterium (SeqCode)
GCGCGTCGTAACCATACCGGATCGGCTGTGACCGGAGGCACCGTCGCGTCCGTCTCGAGCCGCAGGACGAGATGGCGCGTGGCTGTCACTCCGGCGTACGCCGAGGCAATCGCTTGCAACACCGGCCACACCTCGACTGGGCGCGGCTTCAGCGACCAGCGCTGCATCCGCCAGCCCGCGCCGCTGCGCATCTGTGCCAGGCAGCGGCCCAACCAGTCGACGCTGTGCTGCGCGCTCCGCAGCCACGGCTGTGCCGCCGGCGACACCGCGTCGTCCGCGACGAACGCCAGCGCGTTGGCGAGGATATGCAGCGGCGTGCCCATTTCGTGCGACGCCAGGGTCAGCAACCGCCCCTTCTGCTCCGACTCGCGCTGCAGCCGGCCGCAGGCGCGCTCGAGCTCGCGCAGCAGCCGCTGCCGGTCCGCTTCGGCGTCATAGCGTTCCAGGCCGCGGCGCACCACCAGGCGCAGCTCGCGCGGCTCCCAGGGTTTGGTGAGATAGTGGTAGACGTGTCCGGCATTGATCGCTTCGACCAGCGTGTCGAGATCCATGTACCCGGTCAGCAGGATGCGAATGGCGTCCGGATGGGTGGCCATGCTGCGCGCCAGCAGCTCCGTCCCGGTGAGATCCGGCATGCGCTGATCAACGATCAGCATCGCCGCCGGCGTGCCCGCCGCCGCCGCGCGTGTCAGTGCCGCCAGGCCTTCCGCCGCGGCGGTCGCCGTGATCACGCAATGGTCATCGGCGAGCGCCCGAGCGATCGCGCGCACGCTTGCCGGTTCGTCGTCGACCACCACAATCGTATGGGCCGCCCCGTCAGACGTGACATTCACACGCATCACATACATTATATAATGGCATGTTTCAATTCCCCTGGCGCGTGATCCACGCCCAGCCCGCTCCGTCCGCGGGCTCATCCCACCATGCTCGCGACCTCCATATGCACCAAGATCCATTTCTCCGGGTTCGCAGTGCCATCGTGGGTGGGACGGCTTTTCTTCGGATTGGCCCTGGGTTTCGATCGCGCCGCGCGCGGACACTTCGTGTTGACGTGTTGCGGCGCCGCCGTTATCGTACGCCCAGTTCTTATGGCTAGCCCGCGAACCCGCCCGCGCCGTGCTGCCGGGTTCGGACGCACGCTTCGCAACTTCGTCCTCTATCTTGTGGTGATCATCCTGCTCTCGGCAGGGATCGCGATCGGATTGGTCTATTGGGAGATCACCACCGACCTGCCGCCGGTGGACAAGCTGGCGCAGTACCGTCCGCCGGTTGCGACCCAGGTGCTCGCCGATGACGGCACGGTGGTCGGCGAGTTCTACTTCGAGAAACGCTACCTCGTTCCTATCGATCGCATCCCCGTCCTCGTGCGCAACGCCTTCCTGGCCGCCGAGGACGACGGCTTCTACCGCCATCACGGCGTCGACCCGATCGGCATTCTGCGCGCCTTGATCAACAACGCGGCGGCCGGCGGCAAGGTGCAAGGCGGAAGCACGATCACCCAGCAGGTGGTGAAGTCGCTGCTGCTCACCCCGAAGAAGAGCTACGAGCGCAAGTTGAAGGAAATGATTCTGGCCATGCGCCTGGAGCGCCAGCTCAGCAAAGACGAGATTCTCTACCTCTATCTGAACCACATTTACCTGGGCAGCGGCGCGTATGGCGTGGCCGCGGCCGCGCAGGAATATTTCGGCAAGAACGTCGAGGATCTCACCTTGGCGGAAGCCGCGTTGCTCGCAGGGCTGCCCCAGGCGCCGAGCCGTTACTCCCCGTTCAAGCACTGGCCACGTGCCAAAGCCCGGCAGCGGTACGTCCTGGATCGGATGGCCGACGTGCATTTCGTATCCAGCGCCGAGGCCACTGCCGCAGCGCGTGAGCCAATCGCCCTGGCCTCGCGCAAAGGCAGCTTCATGGCGGCGCCCTACTACGTCGAGCACGTGCGCCGCCTGCTCGACGAGCGCTACGGCGAGACGGCGCTGTACGCCATGGGCCTGCGCGTCCACACGGCCTTGGACTTGCGCATGCAGGCGGCAGCCGAAGCCGCGCTGCGCAACGGGCTACGCGAGGTCGCCGCGCGCGAGCACTACGACGGCGCTCTCCGCCACCTGACGGCGGCGGAGAGCGAGGCGTTCCTGCGCGAGCAACACAAGGCGATGGAAGGTCACGGTTTGGAACGCGCGCGCAGCTACGATGCCCTGGTAACCGCCGTGCCCGGTGCACCGAACGCCCACACCCACGGCCCGGCGCGCACCGATACGCGCGTCCAGGTCGGTTCCTTCCACGGACTGCTCGAGGCCGAGACCGCATTCGACGGTAGCCGCCTCGAAACCTATCGCACCGGCGACGTGGTGCGCGTGCGACTCGCCGACACCACCGGCAACGAAGCCACCTACCGATTCGTCCGCGACCTGACGTCGTCGCTGCAAGGGGCCTTGGTGGCGCTCGACCCGACCACCGGAGCGGTCAAGGCGATGATCGGTGGAACGGACTTCGACAACAGCCAGTTCAATCGTGCTGTCCAGGGGGCCCGCCAGCCGGGCTCGTCGTTCAAGCCGCTCGTCTACGCCGCCGCCCTCGACGGGCATTTCACGCCCGCCAGCATCATCGTCGATGAACCGATCTCCTTCCAAGACCACGACGCCGTGTGGATGCCGCACAACTACGAAGAAAAGTACTTCGGGCCGACGACGCTGCGGGAGGCCCTGACGTTCTCGCGCAACGTGGTGACCGTGAAGGTGGCGACGCGCATCGGTATCAAGCCGCTGGTCAAGTATATCGAGCACCTCGGCATCCGCAGCCCGTTGGCACCGAACCTGTCCCTGGCGCTGGGGTCGTCGGAGGTCAACTTGCTCGAATTGGTGGCGGCCTACAGCGTCTTCGCCAATCAAGGGCAACGCGTCGAGCCGCGCTTCATCACCCGCATCACCGACAGCCAAGGCAACGTCATCGATGAGTCGTTACCGCAATCCGAGCAGGTGATCTCCGCCGAGACCGCGTACCTGGTCACCAGCTTGTTACAGAGTGTGATCGACCACGGCACCGGCAAACGCGCCAAGGCGCTCGAACGACCCGCAGCGGGGAAAACCGGCACCACCAACGACATGAATGATGCCTGGTTCATCGGGTACACCCCGCAACTACTCGCCGGATTGTGGGTGGGCTTCGATGAAAAGCGCAGCTTGGGCAAAGGGGAAACCGGTGGTCGAGTCGCCGCACCGATCTGGGAGCGTTTCATGGAGCGCGCCCTCGAAGACCAGCCGATCCTCGACTTCCCCGTTCCTCCCGGCATCAGCTTCGTGCTGATCAACCGGCACACCGGTCAGCGAGCACTGCCCGGCGACAGCGGGGCCTTGCTCGAATGCTTCCGCCGCGGCACCGAGCCCGCGGCGATCGCCGCACGGCCGGTGCAGGCGGCCGCCGTGCCCGCGGCGGAACCCGACCACGACGCCCTGCAGGATGCGGACTGAGGGAGAGACGACAGACTACAGACAACAGACTACCGATGGAGCATCAGCGTTTCGCGCCGGTTGTCTGTCGTCTCAGAGCCGCCAGTAACGCGCCTGCACTTGCTTGATGCGCTCGATGAGCGCCCCGGCGCGACTCGGTCGTGGCGCCTCGGGAATCGGGGTTTGGTCGCCGACCAACTCGTCGAGCACATCAGATGACGAACTCCGAATGGCCGTCAGATCGTAGCCGCCTTCGAGGATCGCGGCACAGCGGCCGCCGGCGGACGCGTCGGCGACACGCAACAGCGAGCGGGCCATCGCCGCAAAGCCGGCCTCGGTCACTTCCATACCGCCGAGCGGATCACGCGCGTGCGCATCGAAGCCGGCCGAGATGAGCACGAACTGCGGCGCGTATTGCAGCGCGATCGGCTCGACGATGCGCGTAAAGGCGTCGCGATACTCGGCGTCGCCGAAGCCGGCGGGAAATGCCAGGTTCACCGTAAAACCTTCGCCCTCCCCACGGCCGACCTCGTCGAGCGCACCGGTTCCGGGGTAGTAGGGATACTGGTGGGTGGAGACGTAGAGCACGCCCGGATCCGCCTCGAACATGTGCTGTGTGCCGTTGCCGTGATGCAGATCCCAATCCACCACGAGGATGCGCTCGAGGCCGTGGCGCCGACGCAGGTACTCCGCCCCGACGGCAACGTTGTTGAACAAACAGAAGCCCATGGCACGGTGGCGCTCGGCGTGATGCCCGGGTGGGCGCACGAAAGCGAAGCCGTTGCGAACCGTGCCCAGCATCACGGCATCAATCAACGCTAGCAAGCCGCCAGCGGCCAGACGCGCCGTGTCATATGATTGTGGGGACGTCGGGGTATCCGCATCGAAGGCAAACCACTGTCGCTCCGTGGCGGTGGAGGCAACCTCCTCCACGTAGGCGCCGTCATGCACCAACGCGAGCTCGTCGCCGGTCGCCGGCCGCGCCGCCACGGCGACAATCCCATCGGTCACTGGCTCGATCAACGGCAGCAACACCTCGATCCGTTCGGGACGCTCCGGGTGTCCGGCGCCGGTATCGTGCGCTGCGTAGCGCGCGTCAATCACCACGCCCGTGTCGGCCATCGCTCGCGACTCTAGCAACGGGGACATCGCGGGTAAATGCCGATCCGGCTGCGGAAGATCCGGAGATGCGCCGACCAAATGAGAATCACGAAAGCACGAAATTTCGAAAACACGAAAAGGAGCAGAGATGAAAAATGGAGAGGCGCATGAGCCGCGACGCGGCTACGCCGTGAAGCCCCCGTCAATCGCCAGGCTGGCGCCGGTCACGTAGCTCGCCTCGGGTCCCGCAAGATAGGCCACCATCGCCGCCACCTCGTCGGCAGTGCCGTAGCGTGGCAATGCCAGGACCTGCGTCCGCAGCCTCTCGGCAAAGTCGCTACCCGCGGGGTTCATCTCGGTATCGATCGGTCCCGGCTCGACGTTATTGACGGTGATGCCGCGCGCGCCAACATCGCGCGCCAGTCCCTTGACCAATCCCACCAGCGCGGCCTTGCTCATGGCGTACACGGCACCACCCGCGAAGGGCATACGATCGGCGTTGCAACTGCCGATGTTGATGATGCGGCCGCCCGACTTCATGTGCGTGAGGGCGGCTTGCGTGGCAACGAACACGGCGCGCAAGTTCACCGCCACCGTCCGATCGAAGTCTTCAAGACGAAACCGCTCAATGGGCGCCATGACGCCGATGCCGGCGTTGTTCACCAGAATATCGATGCCGCCCAGCTCGATGACCGTGCGCTCCACCGCGGCCACGACCGCGCCGGCATCAGCGCTGTCGGCTTGAATGGCGAATGCTCGTGCGCCGAGCGCCCGCGCCGCCTGTGCCGTGGCCTCGGCCTGGTCGGCCCTACTGACATAGGTCAGCGCAACGTCGGCGCCATCCTGCGCCAGACGCGTGACAATGGCGGCACCGATGCCACGGCTGCCACCGGTGACCAACGCCCGCTTGTGCTCGAGTTGACGACTCATGCTCCTCCTCCGTCGCAGGGAGCGACCGGACGCCAGAGGCGTTTCCTGTCGTTGCTCAAATCGTGCGGCAGTCGCGCGCACACACGGCGTACCACCGGAGCACCATCATGGCGGATGAGCCGCCGCATAGAAACACCCCACCGACAACAGAATCGCGGCGCCGGCGACCATGCAGGCGAGGGATTTCCCATGCCACAAGCCGAGAAACCAAAGGCGGATTTCATACGCGAGGACATTTGCGCCGCCACCATAATATTCCAGCTGGCGGAGATTCTGTTTGGAGTCCTCCGGGCTGAACGGATCGCCAGCGTCATCGGCCGCCGGCGCACGCGCAGCCGCCCGATAGATCAGGAACGCGCTACTCAACCCAAGCAGCAGGACACCGCCGCTGATGCCATACAAAACGCGCCGGCGCCGGCGATCTTCCATATTGCGCTACAACCCAACAGTGCTTGCCGTTCGCCTACGATCGAGATCTCCCACATACGCGATACGTTCCTACTGTGCCATACCATCGACGACCGCTCGGGTTCGGGACGCTGCGCAACCGTCCGACGCCCTGAGCAACAACCTGCAGCGATCCTCTCGACTGCGATCGACCGCGATTTGACAGCCCAGAACGATTGCTCTAGCGTGACCGCACGTTGATTGTCTCATGTTCGGTATTGGCACCCCGGAGCTTTTGGTCATTCTCGTCGTCGCCCTGATCGTCCTCGGACCGGAGCGGCTACCGGAAATTGCGCGTGCCCTGGGAAAAGGGCTCGCGGAGCTGCGACGCGCGACGAGCGGCCTCACCGACGAGTTGCAGAACGCCAAGATCATGCTCGAAGGCGAGGTGCAAGCCGCGGCGCGCAAGCCGCCGGCGAATCTCCCAACACCGCCGGCGGCGGTGCCGCAGCCGCTCGCACCGGCAGGAACCGGGCCGCTCGTCACCGCCTCAACCGCCTCAACCGCCCCACCAGCACCCCCGGCTTCGGAAGCGGCCGCTCCAGAAGCGGCCGCTCCAACGGACAAGCCCAAGGACGACACATCCACGGGGCACGCCTAGGACCTGCGGTCGGCGTCTGTTCTATGGCCCGCTCCCGTGGGTCGCTGGAGGCGGCCAAGTCCGGCAGGCTGCTGGCGGCGAGCCCAAGTGCCAACGCTTCCACAGTGAATACCTGACTCAGGACATCCCATGGTCGACGTCAAGATGCCGCTTACGGCGCACCTGCAGGAGCTCCGCTGGCGGCTCATCAAGTCCCTGGTTGCCATCACCATCGGCTTCATCATCGCCTACAATTTCGCCGACGTCCTGTTCGCCTTCCTGACGCGTCCGCTGATCGACCTCAACCTGACCGGCGAGCACGGCGACACCGTACACCTGATCGGCACCGGAGTGGTCGAAGCCTTCTTCACCAAGCTCAAAGTCGGGATGATCGCCGCGCTCTTCCTGGCCAGTCCCGTCATTTTGTACCAGATCTGGCAGTTCGTCGCGCCCGGCCTCTACGACACCGAAAAGCGCTATGCGCGGCCGTTCGTGTTTTTCGGCACGTTCTTCTTCATTAGCGGCGCGTGGTTCTGCTACGCGCTGGTCC
This sequence comes from uncultured Binatia bacterium (SeqCode), assembly GCA_964611965.1. Taxonomy (GTDB): domain Bacteria; phylum Desulfobacterota; class Binatia; order HRBIN30; family HRBIN30; genus CAZTDK01. The sequence goes on from CAZTDK010000185.1 coordinate 7,049, forward strand.
TGCCCGTCGGCTATCGGTTCTTCATCGCCGAGTACGCCACCATCCGCGTCAGCCCGGAGATCCGCATCAGCGAGTACCTGTCGTTCACGGCACGCATGCTCCTGGCGTTCGGCGCCACCTTTGAGCTACCGGTGGTCACGTTCTTTCTCGCCCGGGTCGGCATGGTAACCCATCAGATGATGCTCAGGACCGTGCGTTACGCGATCCTGGTCATCTTCATCGTCGCCGCCGTGCTCACGCCCGGTCCCGACGTCGCGTCGCAACTGCTCATGGCCGGCCCGCTGCTCGTCCTCTACGGTCTGAGCATCGGGGTCGCCTATATGTTTGGTCAGCCGCGGGTGGAGGGGAGCAGCCCTGAGTCCTGAGTCCCTGAGTCCTGAGGACTCAAGCGGTTGCGTGATCGAGCCATTCAGTGATTGAGAAAATGAGCTCGTCACTCAATCGTCAATGGGGCAATCTCCCAATCGCCCAATTCCTCTTACCTGTCGATTTCGCGCATCAGCCAGTCATCAACCGGTAGCGGCGGCGCGGCAATCTCGACGAACGCAATGCACGCGTGCAGATCGTCGAGGATCGCCCGCGCCTCTGACACGAAATCCTCGAGCACCAGGACAACGATAACGGCCGTCTGCCGGTCAACCGTGCGCACGATCCCTACCTCTTCGTACGACTCAAACAGGAACTTCACCAGCGCGATGTCCTGCGGCGCCAGCTGGAGGTAAAACAGTGACAAGTGACGAGTGACGAGTGGCGAGCTGGAGCTGGGAGGGGGACTCCCTGCCCTATTGTCTTTCTCGTCACTCGTCACTTGTCCCTCGTCACTTCTTCCCGCCCGCGCCAGCGGTCGATGAGCAGATAGTTGAGCAGTTTGCCATACTCAATGACAACGCGGCGCACGAAGGCGCGATGCTGCCACCACGTCTCGGCGGCGAACGGATCGTACGGCGACGGGCAGACCGCAATCGTGAGCTGCGCGCCGGCCAGATGGCGGAAGATCATCGCCGCGCGGCGCGCATGGGCCTTCGAAGTCACGAGCAAGATCGAATGAATCTGCTGGGCGCGCAGGTAGGCGACCAGGGCGGCAGCCTCCGCGATGGTGCTGGAGGTCGGCGTGTCCATTACCGACAGCGCGGTCGCCGGCACCCCGAGTTGCTCGGCAATGCTGAGATTCTGCTCGTGATGCTCCGGTAAAGTGATGCCCTTGGCACGCAGGTCATCCAGCCCTGGCATTGGGGTTTCCCGAGTGAGGATGATGCGAGGCGCCCACTGCGCGTGATAGAGGTCGACGGCCTCGAGAATGCGATCCGGAATCGATCCGGAGAGCACCACGATGGCATCTGCCGCGTGCGGGACGTCCTGCTCGATCAAGAAATTCCCCAGCGCCACGAGCAGCGGACGGCGCGCCACGTAGGCAAGAACGGCACTGCCGATGATGGTCAACAGGATCAACACGAGTCGCCGTCGCACGCCTGCCTGGCTCCGTCACGATCGCGCGCCGCCCAACAAAGCCAGGTGGCCGCCATCGTACAACAATCGATAGGCCGCCGTGCGCGGCGCGCCGCGCGCGCCGAAGGAGGTACGCAACGAGCCGTCGTCGTATATCACACGGACGGCATCCTCGAGCCCGTAGACAAACACGTGCCCTTCTACCCGCAAGTCGCCAAGACCTTCGAACACCAACTCGCTTCCCGGGCGCGGCTGCGGCACGAGACGCTGCAGATCGTCAAGCAGCGCCGCAGTCAGGCGGCCGCGTTCGACGAGCAGCGCGGTCGCGTCATCGATCTTCCGAACCATCTGTCCCAGCCATAGCACCATCAGCGCGGCCACACACACCGCGCCAAGGTGGCGGCTCCGACGCGCCGCAATCTCCGCCATCGTAACCACCAGGTCCGCCAGTAGCAGGCCAAACCCGACCGTCGCCAGATGCAACTGACGCGGCGCCGGCCCTAACAAGAGAAGGGTGAACGGCGCGCCCGCCACGATGATCCAGATGAGGCCCCACAAACCAAGCCGCCGGCCGCGCCACCAACCCAGCGCCGCGGCCACGGCAGTCGCGGCGGCGAGCGCCGCCGCCACCCATTCAGGTTGCCCGTCGACAGTGAACAACATCGCGAAGATCGCCTGGAGCTTTTGCAACGCAAAGGCCAGCATCTGCCCGGCATTTGCCGGCCAGTGCTCGTCGAGCCCGATCATATTCATCGTCGTTGCCGCTGGACTGCTCACATGACGGAGCCCCAGGAAGCCGACGACTACGGCAATCAGACCGACGTAGACTTGCAGCCGATGTCCGATGCGCATTGCGGGACCCGGCAAGAGCACATCCGTTGCGAGCACCACGCCCACGAAGGTGACGCTGCTTTCCAGCGTCGCCAGCGCCAATGCAAACGGGACGAGCACCATCCACAATTGGACGCCGCGCCGGTCCTGATCGTGCCGCCACGCCAGGTAGGCGAGCAGCGCGCCCAGTAACAACGCCGTCGCCAGCGGCCCGCCACGCGCACAGGTCCAACTCACGGATTCTACTTGCACGGGATGCACGGCGAAGAGCAG
>CAZTDK010000186.1:0-9595 GCA_964611965.1 uncultured Binatia bacterium (SeqCode)
GGTGACCGGGGATCCTTTGATCCAATGGGATGACGAGATCGGGTACGCCCCGGCTTTGAACAGCGACACCGAGCTCCACCATTTCGATTCGAATGCCCGGTACCATGTGTTTACCGACCGGCTGGGGGCGCGTGTCGACCACCTGGGTGACCAGACACCAGATCGGGTCGACATCATGACGGTAGGTTGCTCATTTTCATTTGCCCTTGGGATAGACAATGAAGATAGTTACACTGAGCAGCTCATGCCGCTGGTCGGTGCGATCGCTGCCAACTTTGCGGTGGGCGGGTACAGCTCAATTCAGTCTTTGCAGATGCTGCGACGTCACATTGATCTGCGGCCCAAGGTTGTCATCTACGGGTTTATACCTGCCCACCTGCAGCGCAACGTGTCACCCTGTGCTCCGAGCTTTGCACCGTTCTGCGTCTCCACCTCGTACTTTCAAAACAGGGGCGACGGAGCCAGCATTCATCCGCCGCCGCCGCGGCTGGTTGGCCTCGAGCCGATGCTCCGAGAGCTCGCCAGGCACGATCCGTACAATCTAGCCCAAATTCTGCGGGTTGCGGTTGGAGCGCTACGCTCCGATCTCTTTCGTTACATTGCCACCCGCAGCGACGCCTACGATGAGTCGCCCGAGAACATGGCTGCAGGTGTCCGCTTCGCTGTTGCGGAGATGGCACGAGCGACCCGCTCCATCGGCTCCCAGCTCTTCGTTGTGTACATCCCGTACATGAAACCCGGTGAAGCAGTCGGTCCTCCCGAGTCGGTGTTGCAGGCCGTGGCGGAAGCCGGTGTGCCGTTTGTCGATCTAAGCCCGGCGATCGGTGCGTTTGAGGAGCAGTACCCGGATCAGCCACTGTCCCGTACGCCGGACGACGGACATCCCAACGCTTTGGCGCACCGGATCATTGCCGAGCGGCTCGCCGTTCCCCTACGAGAGCAGTTGGGGGCGTCCGGCCTTCATGAGGCAGGGCACAGCGCTGGCCTGGGCCATTAGCCGCGCCAAATGGACCTGCCCGGCCGCGCTGCGGCGATTGTGCCCGCTGAATCCCGGGGCTCTAATCGCCGGATTGCATCTGCGCTTCCGTGGACTCCGGTATTGGTGGACCATCTACTTTCGCGTAAAACCTGCTGGTGGAAGAGGACGAGGATCTACTGACGAGCTCGAAGCGAACGCGCAGCGCACGGCCATGGCGCTGCGGGGTGCTCCTGGCGTTATTGGCCCTGGCGCTGGTTGCTGCGTCCTTTCTCCTCCAAGGCGATATCGGCATCAACCTCACCGACGAGGGGTATCTCTGGTATGGGGCGTCCGCCATCCTAAGAGGTCAGGTTCCGCTTCGCGACTTCCAGTCCTACGATCCCGGTCGATATTACTGGGTGGCGGCGTGGTTCCGCGCCCTTGGCGACCACGGCATCATTCCGCTGCGTATCGCTTGCGCCGCGTTCAATGTTCTCGGCGTGTGGTGCGGACTGCTCGTGCTGCGTCGTCTCAGCCGTGCCTGGTACTTCCTCGTGCCGAGCGGTGCCTTGCTGACGCTGTGCGCGTTCCCTGCCTTCATGCTGAACTACGTCTTCGCGCTTGCTGCCGTGTACTTCGCTCTCCTCGTCTTGGAGAGTCCCTCCGCGCCGCGTCACTTCGCGGCGGGAGCGTTCGTTGGCGTCACTGCCTTCTTCATGCGCAATTTTGGGGCCTTTGCGTTCATATCCCTTGCCGCCATCATGTTGCTGACTCGACAGACCCTCAGCCGAGAAGAGCGCCGGCGCCGTGAATTGGTATTCGGAGCGGGAATTGCGGTGGGGTACACGCCGGCGCTGTTCATGTTCGTCGCGCTGCCGGGTTTCTGGCAAGCCAACGTAGACATCGTACGTCTGCTCGGCGAGATCGGGGCTACAAACCTGACGAAGCCGGTTCCATGGCCGTGGGAGCAGTCAAGCTTCTGGGACGTCTGTGTCGGTCTTCTCTTTCTCCTTGATGCGGTTTTCTACGTGCTCGCGATTGGATGGATGGTAGTCTTGGGGAGAACCGCTTGCCTTAGGCGCCCCGTGTTCGTCGCCGCAACGGTGGCCGGCATCCCATTCTTGCATTACGCGTTCTCGCGCGCCGATGTCGAGCACCTAGCGATGACCATCCACCCGTTGCTGATTGCGATCTTGGCCCTGCCGTTTGAGGGACCGCGGAAGTGGCGCACGCCGGCGGTTGGATTGGCGCTCGGCGTCACGGCGGTTTGCGTGCTGACGTTTGGCGCCGTCAACCCGTGGTATCAACGCTTCGCGGCGGCGCCGGGTTGGTACGTGCGCGCCCCAGTCGGAGGTTGGAATCTGTGGCTTCCAAGATTCGACGCCGAGCTCATTGCCGGGGCGGTGCGCTTCAACGCTAACGTGGTCAGGCCGGATGAAGGCTTCTTGATCGTGCCGCAGGCGGGCCCCGGTCTGTACGCGATCCTCAACCGCGAGTCGCCTTTGGCGATGACCCTCTTCGGCCTGCGGCATCCCGAGTGGCGCCAGAAGGCCATGATCGAGGATCTTGAACGCAAGCATGTGAACTGGATACTCTTCGAGGATAAAGCGATCGACGGCAGCGAAGAGCGTCGCTTTCGGGTCACGCATCGCCTCATATGGGAATATATGGTGAAGGAGTTCGAGATGGTTCCGGAAGGACTGCCGGGGAACTTCCATTTGCTCAGGCGAAAGAAGTGATCTCGCCAGCCCTGTATGCTGCGCTGGCTGCCCGTTTCGTAGACGTAAGCCGGATCCGCCGCGCGATCGCGCCAGTCGTCAGCCGTCTCCCGACAGTACCAAACGCTCCTCGCAAATCGGGAGGTTGCCGTTGAGCAATGTCAGAGGGAGAGAGGTGGATTCGAAGGCGACGCACATGTCATCCGCTAAAGCAGCGACATCGGTGTCCGGCGGGAAGCCTACGGTGATATCGAGACCCAGATCTGCCGCGCCCGCCGGCTGGGTCGCATCCGCCTCCAACCCCGCGATCGAAAACGTCGTCGGTAACACCGGAACGCCGATATAGATTACTGCCTCTGGATCTTCGGCAGGGATTGCGGCCCGCACCTCCAAATGCAGCACATTCTCGCGCACGTGGACTCCAAGGGAACCACCGGTAAGCGCCATCTTGTCACCGTGGTATTGGTGCGCCGAAAACGCCATCGGCAGGAGCGCGGCGCCCTCGCGACGCGGACACGGCTCGTCCCAGGGTGGGTCATGCGCCGCCGGCGGCGGGACCCAATATTGCCGGTCCTCCATGTACCGCAGCAGCTGTGCGAACGGCAGCCGGTTGCCGTTGTAGTGCAGTCCTACAGTCGTGCGGCAGTGGGCGAATAGCGCCGCACCGGCGATGAGACTATCGCGCCGGTCCTTGATCGTCGGAACGCTTGCGGCGTATGCCGCGCCGGCGTGCACTAGCGCAATGACGATCACCGCGAGCTGCGCCGCCACCTGCCATCGCTTCCTCGTATCGGCGAGGGATAGCGCGCCGACGGTCACGCATGCGAAGAGGCAGCTGGACACGATGCTGTAGCGCGACGAGATGGCTTGCTCCAAGCCGAATCCTGAGCGTCCCAGCGCCGCCAGCGCCGCGCTGCCGAACAGAAATACCATGAAGGCCCACAGCGCAGCCTGCCGCGTGAAGTAGCGGCGGTAGGTGACATAGGCTCCCAGGCAGGTCGTGGCTGTGCCGGCTGCGATCGCCGCGTTGACGCCAAGAAAACCGACCGCGGACCCGACAAAAGCGAGGAAATACTCCACGGTGCGCAGAGGATGGCCCATGGACTCCGCGAGCGGCGTCACCTGTGGGGGCGGTGTATAGTGATAGAAGTAAACCGCAAGCGCACCGGCGGAGATCACGACCCAGGAGACCAATGGTCTCCTGGCACGTGCAGCTTTAGCAGGCCGCTGAAGAGTCCCGCCGCGTGCTTCGAGAGCCTCAGCATGAGCGGATACCCTCCCAAAATCGAGTGACCACTTCCGCTCACCCTGAGGCTCTCGAAGGGTGCCTCTTGCCTTGGGGCTGTTGCCTTGCAGCGCCTGCCCGAGAATCCACGCTGCGCCGAGGCCGAGCACCAATATCCCATTGGCCTGCGTGAACAGGCTCAAGCACGCAACGCAGGCGGCGGAGTAGAGACGCCCCTTTTCCAGCAGCAGGAAGCTCAGCGCGGCAAATACGAGAACGTAGTTCCGCAAGAGCCCATCCATGGCCCAGAATATCGACTCGTACCCGGACGGTTGAAACAGAAACAGCGCGGTGACCACGACGGCGACCGGAAAGACCTGACTGCCGCGATGTCCACGGACGAGCAAGCCGAAGAGCGCCAGCACGCCGAGATTGCCGATGATGATGAGCCGCCGCATATCGGTGCCGCCGACGAGCAGCCGCTCCAGCAGAAAGACGACGCGATTGAAGAACAGGCGGTTCTCGTTGTGCTGCGCCAGGAACAGTTGAATGAGGTCCCGCGGCGCGCGTGCATGATCGAGTTGGAAATAGAAGCGTATGATATTGTCGTAATCGTCGTCAGTCGGGATATTGACGGAGTACGTATAAAGAAGAGCTCCGTATAGAGTAATTACGCTCCCGGCTATCCACCAATGCAGCCCCGGAATCCGCTTTGCGGGGCTGCGCACGGTTGCGTGGTCACTCATCGCGGCGCGCGGCCGTTGCCTTCGGGGTCTGGGAGATGGTTCCACGCGTGGATCGGCGTCACTTGGGCCTTTTCCCAGGGGAAGGACGTTACCACGAAGGGCATGAAGCCCACGAGGAAGATAGCACCGGCATCGTCCCTGCAACTCATCAGAAGTCAGGGATGCTGTTGCGTCATGACGTTGCCCCTGGCCTTCTACTTCGTGGCCTTCGTGCGCTTCGTGGTGAAGCCATGTTGCGGCATCGGAGTACTCACCGCAGCGTGGCTACTTGCCCCGCTCTGGTTGCACCATTGCTGGCTCCGATCGCCGGGCGTGTTCATCGCGCGCAAAGAGCAGCCGTAACGCGCGCCGCCCGGTTTGGACCGCGGTAGACACGGGCGCTCCGGCCAAAGCCGGATACGCTTCGCACGGCGTGAAGCAGCCGCCGCAGGCCAGCTTTTCGATGTCGCGTCGGGCTTCCAGCACTTCGGGCGAGCGCCAGATCTCGCCGAGGGGACGGTCGCGCAGGTTGCCCAACTTACGGTCGTAGACGTGACACGGATACAGGTCGCCTTCGGGTGAAATAAATGCCGTGCTGCGCAGCGCTTGGCAGACGATCCCCGTCGGCTCGCCGCGCTGGTAAAAGTCGAGGTTGACGAGGAAGGCCAGCTCCATGGCGTCCACCAGGTTGTGCGGCATGCCGCGGCGCCGGATGTGGCGGCGCACCAGCGCTCCCGGCGCCGGGCGCGTCGCCTGCGCCAGGTGGCCGTTGTGAAAGAAGTGCTCCGAGATCTGCATCCAGTTCCAGTGCCACTCATCGGCATGGAAATCCGCAATCCGCTCCTGCAGCGTCGCTTCGAGGGCATCGATGGCGTCGGCGTTGCCGGGAGTGATCGTCGTGCCGACATAGACATGAAGGGAATCCATCGACCGCAACCGAACGAACGTCTCGATGGCGCGTTCGAAGCAGCCCTCGCGGCCGCGAATCTGATCGTGCAGGGCGGGCGGGCCGTCGATGCTTACGGTGATCAGCAAGTCAATGTCTGGGCGCAGGACGCGCACGCGCTCGCAGGCCTCGACGATCCGCGCCGTGAACCAGCCGTTCGTCGGGAAGTGCAGCACCGCCAGCGACGGGACCTCGCAGACGGCTTCGATGAGCTCCACCGCATCCTTGCGCAGGAACAGCTCGCCGCCGGTCAGGTCGAGCCAGGTGAGGTGCGGCATCTGGCCGAGGATGTGGCGCACCTCAGGAATCGACAGCTCATGGTGCGGCTCCAACTCCCACGTGTGGCACATCGTGCAGCGCAAATTGCAGCGGCGTGTCAGCTCGAGCACCGCGCGGGTCGGCGCCGATGGACGGTGAAACCACGTCTCCGCGAGACGCATGAGAAAGCTGGGACGCTGCAGGCGGCGCATCACAGTCCCTGCGGTAGGTGCTCTACGCGATCAAGCATGTCGAATGTTGGGTAGATAGCGCGGCTGGCGGTGGACGTCCAGCAAAAAGAGGGCGGGTTGGGTTCCACTGGTGGTCCGGGAGTCTGTCGCAGGCTGGAAACGGGGGCTTCCAGCCCGCCACGGTGAGGTCGACATGCGTGCTCGATGCTGCGTCGAAAACCCTTCCGCTTCGTCGCTGATCTATGGTACAGCAAACACACACAAGCAGAAGTCTTGATCGAGGCGGTGGCGGCTGCCGCTGGCGCCTCGCCGCGACAGCCGACGCCAGGACCTCCGTGTGATGTAGGCCAGCATGAGAAAAGGACTCGAAGACGTCATTCGCGAAGCGATCCGTGGGGGGCGCGTCGGCTGGTTGATCCGCCAGGCCGCGAAGTTTCCGGCGATCTGGTTCACGTCGCGCTGGAATCTCGCGCCGGTCGTCGGCCCGGTGCTGTGCGGTCTCTCGGTGACCTACCGCTGCAATGAGCGCTGCCTGATGTGCGACCTGCCGTTACGCGCCGACCAGGAACGTCGTCCGGAGTTGAGTCTGGCGGAATGGCTGCGGGTCATCGACGACCTGGCCGCGAACGGCGGCGGCAGCTTTGCCATCAGCGGCGGAGAACCGCTCTTGCGCCGTGATTTGCCGGAGATGTTTGCCCATATTCGCGTCAAGAACCTACCGATCTCCATCAGTACCAACGGCTTGTTGCTGAACAACGATGACGCGCGGGCGCGCTTCCTCGATCAGCCGCCGACGGCGGTGAACATCAGCATCGACGGCGCCGACGCGAATACCTATGACACCTTGCGCGGCTGCAAAGGTGGCTGGAAGATTCTGCAACAGGCGGTGGAGAAGCTCGTCCGCGACCGTGAACGGCGGCGCCTCCCGCTGGCCGTCAACGCCGTTTGCGTCTTGAGCCCGGCGACACTCCCGCAGGTACGGCAGCTCGCCGCACTGTGCGAGTCGCTGGGGTTCGATAGCCTCGGGTTCATGCCGATCCAGGAAATTCCCTCCGTCAACGCGGTGTACCCCGACGCGTTGCGGGACTTGTGGACCGATCAAGCCAAGCGCGCCCAGGTGGAATCCGTCGTCGAAACCATCGACTGGCTGCTGGCGCGTGATCGCGCCAACGAAGGTATCCCGCTGGAGAACTCGCGTGCCTATCTCGAGGCGATTCCGCTGGCGTTTCTCGGCCGCCAGTCCCCGTCGGCGTGCGTCACCGGTCACCTGTACACCTTCATCGATCCGTACGGTGATGTCTTTCCGTGTTGGACGTATCACGAATGGAAACGTCCCCCGATCGGCAACGTTCGCGACATGCCTTGGCCACAGCTCTGGCGTTCGGAGGCGTATCGCCGCAGCCGCGAAGAGACGAGCAAATGCCGGGCGTGCTTCTGGAACTGCCATTTGGAGGAGAACTTGATGTTCCAGCGCGCGGAAGTGAATGGCTTGCAGGTGGCGCGCGACGAGTTGCGACGCGCGTCCCTGATCCCTCCTCGTACGGCTGCCGCGCCGGCAGACGCCGCCACCGTGTAGCGTGTCGCCATCCCCAGCGACGCGCACCGCCCCGACTCCCTGAAGCGGATGCGAGGGTCATGACGTCTTCAGCCGGTCGTAGAGCGCTCATGCCGATGGAGCGCATGAAGATCATCGACAACTGGCTTGGAATCCCGCTCTGTGTGTGTCTTGGCGTCCTGGCGCGGTTGCGTGCCAGGCTGACGCCGCGCCGCCGCGAGATTCCGGCGAACCCACGCCGCATCATGGTGATGAAGTTCTTCGGAATGGGGAGCGTGATCCAAGCCGGTCCGATGCTGCGCGCCGTCCGCCAACGCTACCCCGACAGCGCGCTGATCTTCTTGACCTTCGACCGGACCGCCGGCGCGGTTGAGCGTATGGAGATGTGCACGGAGGTGTGGGCGATTCGCACCGACGGCGTGCTGCGCTTCGGCCGCGATGTCTTGCGTCTGGTGGGCCGTTTCGCCCGCCAGCGGATGGATGTGTGCATCGACCTCGAGGTCTTCAGTAAGTTTTCGACGCTGATGAGCGTCATGACCCGGGCGCCGGTACGCGTCGCATTTCATCTGAACAACTTCTGGCGCCACAGCCTGGTGACGCATCCGGTCTTCTACAACTACTACCGGCACATCAGCGACACGTGCAACGACGCCGCTGCCGCTATCGGTGCGCCCGTGACCGACATGCGTCCCTGTCGTCTGTCCGTCGCGGACGGCGCGGTGGAGCGCTGTCGGGCACGTTTGCGCGCCGCCGGATGGAACGGCAGGGATCGATTGGTGGGCTTCAACGTCAACGCCGGCGAGCTGTCGGTGGAACGGCGCTGGCCGCGCGAGCGCTTTGCGGCCGTCATCGAAAAGCTGGTGGTGCCGGGCGGCGCAACGCCCCACGGCCCCTGCGTGGTGCTCACAGGCGCGCCCGACGAAGTGGAATACGTCCGCGGCTTGGTTGAGGGGCTGAGCGCCGCGGCGCAGCCACGGGTGATCAACATGACCGGTGCGCTGAGCTTCGATGAGTTCGTGGCCAGCATGGATCTGTACGACCTCTTCGTCACCAACGACTCGGGGCCCTTGCACGTGGCCTACGCACAAGGCGTCGCCACGGTCAGTCTGTGGGGTCCCGGCATCCCGAGCTTCTACGGCCCGCCCAGCGGTCCGCACATTACGCTGTACAAGCGTCTACCGTGCAGTCCGTGCTTGTACTTGTTTACCAGTCAGGTTGGTCAATGGTGCAATCATCGCGCGGACTGTATGCGTGCAATCGGGGTAGACGAGGTCTGGGCAGCCGTGCAGACGCACCTGGGGAGTCCGCGTGAAGCCACCCTGGGGATTGCGGCGGGGCAGGGACACTAGGGCCTGCGGCCGGCGTCTCTTCTCTGGACCGCTTCCGTTGGTTGCTGCGGACTGCCAAGTCCGACCGGCTGCTAGGGCCTACGACTCCAGCGCTTCGCGACCGCCAGCGCCCGGCCGTCAATGACGGGCCGTCGATGATGGCGCGCGAAGCGTTACTCCTTGCCGCGCAGGTAGCAACACCCGGCGCATCCGGGGAACAGCCGCTCGGCCCGCAACTTCCGGCGGAACTCACGCGCCCCCGCGCCGTTCCAGATATCCGCCAGGCTCTCGTCGCGGACGTTGCCCAGCTTGTGGGCGATGCATGGATACACATCGCCGTTCGGGGCGATCTGAAGGCCGGACCACGGCTCGTAGCAGGGCTCGTAGCGCGCCGGCAGCGGCGCGTCGGAGAAATAGGTCTCCACGCCGTTGCGCGCCGTCAAATGCGGGTAGGTGCGGATCTTGGTCTTGCGGGTGCGGCTCTTTTCGATCAGGCGATCGATGCGCGCCTGCAGGGCTGGCGCATCGGTGGCGCGCTTCGCCAGCGGCAAGGTCGTCACCTTGGGGTCGTCCAGCGAGGCGACGAAGTTGGCGTGGAACTGGATGTCGTTCAGCTTGGGCATGGAGAGGGTGAGGAAATCGGCCTCGAGCTCTAGCGCCAGCTCGTAGAGATCCTCGATGCCCGTTGCCG
>CAZTDK010000187.1:0-9569 GCA_964611965.1 uncultured Binatia bacterium (SeqCode)
GTCCATAGAAAATTCGCCGACCGCAGGTCCTAGCAGCCTGTCGGACTTGGAAGTTTGCAGCGACCCAACGGGGAGCGGTCCATAGAAAAGACGCCGACCGCAGGTCCTAGGATAGAAGGCAACGTGTTTTGCAACGAAACGAGTGACGGGTGGCCTCGAGAGGTAGTATAGGCTGTATCGCCGAAGGGTTTGCCTATTCCCATGTACGTTCATCGCAGCAACCGCGCCGAAGTTCTGGTCGAGGTCCTCGCCGAGGTCGTGGCGCGGCCGCTCCCCGATCCCACCGTCGCCGAATGCATTGTCGTCGAAGGGCGCGGTATGGAACGTTGGCTTTCCATGCAGCTGGCGCAAAGGCTGGGGGTGTGGGCGAATCCGGATTTTCCGTTCCCGCGTCATCTCATTCTCCGCACCCTGGGTGATCTGCTGCCGGCGGAGGATGCGGCGCAATCGCCGTTTGAGCCGGAAATTCTGATGTGGTCGATCGCCGACCTGCAAAGCCAATATCTCGATCGTCCCGAGTTCGCGGAGATCCGGATGTACCTGGCTGGCGACGAACGCGGTGTCCGCCGGATTCAGCTTGCCGAACGTATCGCGCGCACCTTCGATCAGTACATTACCTACCGGCCAGAGATGGTCCTCGGCTGGGAACGTGGCAATGAGACGCACTGGCAAGCGGTGCTCTGGCGCGCCCTCGCTGAACGCCACGGCTCGCGGCACATGGCCAGCCGCGCGCGCACGTTTCTGGAGATCTTGGGACGCTCCAGCCCCCGGCTTGGGAAGACGCCGACGCGCATCTCCCTGTTCGGTGTTTCGACGCTCGCACCGCTGTATGTGAAGATGCTGGCGGCGCTGGCACGCCACGTTGAACTGCACCTTTTCCTGCTCAGTCCCTCCGCTGAATACTGGGCCGACATCCGTTCCCACCGCGAGGTCTTGCGCACGCTGGCACGGCACGGTGCTGACCCGGGCGACATCGACCCGGCGTTGCATCTCGACGAAGGCAATCCATTGCTGGCGTCGCTGGGGCGCATGGGCCGCGACTTCCAGCTCGTCCTCGAGGCGAACGTCGATTACCAGGAAGGCGAGCAAAGCCTCTATGGCGATCCCGGCGCGACGACCATGCTGACGACGGTGCAGTCCGACATTCTCGCACTGCGGCATCGCCGGCCGGGCAACATCGATGCTTTGCCGCTCGGGCTCGATCCCGACGACGACTCCATCCGCATTCACGCCTGCCACGCGCCCATGCGCGAGGTCGAGGTGCTGCACGATCAACTGCTGGCGCTCTTCGACCGGGATCGCTCTCTCGAGCCGCGCGACGTCGTCGTCATGTCGCCCGCCCTGGATGCGTACGCTCCGTTTATCGACGCCGTCTTCGGTGGCGCCACGGACGATCAACCCCGTGTGCCGTATCGCATTGCCGATCGCGCGGTGCGAGCGACCGACGACGTCATCGATGCCTTTCTCACACTCCTGGCGACGCTGCGCGGCCGCATGACCGCGAGCGCGGTGCTCGACCTGCTGGGCCTGGCACCGGTCCGCGAACGCTTCGGCTTTGTTCCTGAAGATCTCGACCTCGTGCGCGGCTGGGTCACGGAATCCGGCATCCGGTGGGGCGTCGATGCCGACCATCGGGAGCAGGTCGGGCAACCGCGCTTGGCGCACAATACCTGGCGCTTCGGTTTGGACCGCCTGCTGCTCGGCTACGCGATGCCGGGAAATGGCCGGCGACTCTACGCCGGCGTGCTCCCCTGCGACGATGTCGAAGGTGCAACTACTGCGGCGCTCGGACGTTTCGTCGAGCTCTGCGAGGCACTCTTCATGTTCCAGCGCTCGGTGCAGGCACCGCGCCCCCTCGCCGTCTGGCGAGAAGAGCTCGGACGGCTGCTGTACACGGTGATCGCCAGCACCAATCAGACGGCGTATCAGCACCGGCAGATTCGCGCCGCGCTCGACGAGCTGACGGATGACGCCAGTGTCGGGCAATTTCACGACGCGGTCGATCTGGACACGGTGCAGATGCAGCTCGGGGCGGTGCTCGAACGCGGCGCGCCGGGCCGCGGCTTTCTGACGGGTGGTGTGACCTTCTGCGCTCTGGTCCCCATGCGCAGCATTCCGTTCCGCGTCATCTGTCTGCTCGGGATGAACGACGGCGACTTCCCGCGCGTGCACCGGCCATTGGGCTTCGACCTCATCGCGGCGCGGCCGCGACCGGGCGATCGTAGCTCACGTGACGACGATCGTTACCTGTTTCTCGAAGCACTGCTGTCGGCGCGTGAACGAATGATCATCACGTACGTCGGCCAGAGTGTCCGCGACAACACCGAGATCCCGCCGTCGGTCGTCGTTAGTGAGTTGCTCGACGTGATCGAGGAATCATTCGGGCCTGCTGCCGGCGTCTCTTCTACGGACCGCTCCCCCCTTCGGGGAGCCTCGGGGCAGGATTCGTCGCTAAGGGTAGCTGAGTCCGACGCACGGTTGGGTGTACGCGCGACGATGACGGACTCCATTCGTGCACATCTCGTCATTCGCCATCCCCTCCAACCCTTCAGCCCGCGCTACTTCGGCGCGGGCCAGGACGCCCGGCTGTTCAGCTACGCACGCAACCATTGTGAAGGTGCGCGGGCGCTGCGCGGCCCACGCGACCAGATCCCGCAATTTGTTTCGGCGCCGCTGCCGCTCGATTCCGCGGCTGAACGCGGCGTCTCAATTGAGGGCCTTGCACGCTTCTTCGAGAATCCTACGCGCGCCTTCTTGAACAACCGTCTGGCGTTGTATCTCGGCAGCGATATCGAGGCGATCGATGACCGCGAGCCGTTGGAGCTTGACCACCTCGAGCGCTGGAAGATCGGCGCCGGGTTGCTGGAACGGACGCTCCATGGCGAGGATCTCGCGCAGGCACTGCCCTCGGTGCAAGCCAGCGGCGCGCTGCCGCCCGGGGTGCTGGGGACGTGTGTCTTTGACACCCTGGAGCCGGAGGTCGCGGCGATCGCTCTGGCAACCGGTCAGCTGCTGCGCGGCGAACCCCTGGAGCCGCTCGTGGTGGACGAGGATCTCGACGGCACCCGCGTCACCGGTGTCGTCCGTGACCTGTGGCCGGCCGGGCAAGTGCGGTACCAATTCTCCAAGCTCGGCGGCCGGCACGAGCTGGGGATCTGGATCCGCCATCTGGTGCTCAACTGGTTGCGGCCCAACGGCTATCCGCGGGTCAGCTATCTTGCGGGTCGATCAAAGGAGAAAGACGCCGTGACCGCCATACGCTTCCGTCCGGTTGAGGATGCGGCGAGCATTCTTCGGGAGTTGGTGCGCCTCTACTGGCTGGGACAGACCGTGCCGCTTCTGCTGTTCGAGAAGGCATCGCGTGTCTACGCCGAGTCATTGTGCGGGAAGGCAAGAACCGCGGCCCCGGCGGAAGCGCTGAAGCGAGCGCAGGCCGCCTTCGATGGCGGCTATTTCGGTTGGGGTGACGCTCAAGACAACTACGTCAGGCAAGTCTTCGGCGCAGCGGATCCGCTTGATCCGGGGTTCTGCTTCGCGGGCATCGCACTCGGTGCGAGCCCATCGGCGGCAATCGGCACGCTGCCGAGCTTCTCCGGCCTCGCACGCACCGTCTTCGGCCCCATGCTCGACCATCGAGAGGAGCTGTCGTGACGCCGCTCGATCCGCTCACCATCGCGCTGCACGGCACGAACCTCATCGAAGCCAGCGCCGGGACGGGGAAGACCTACGCCATCACCAGCCTCTACGTACGGCTGTTGCTCGAGCGGCACCTGCGCGTGAGCCAGATCCTGGTGGTCACCTACACGAACGCGGCGACGGCGGAGTTGCGGGCGCGGATCCGCCGGCGGCTGAGCGAGGCGCTGAACACGTTCGAGACCGGTACCGGTCAGGACGCGTTTCTCGATCAACTGGTGCGCCAGCGTCGCGAGCAAGGCACTGTGGCACAAGACCGTGCGCAGCTGATTCTTGCCCTGCACAGCTTCGATGAAGCCGCGATCTTTACCATCCATGGCTTCTGCCAACGGATGCTCCGCGACAACGCCTTCGAGAGCGGCGTGCCGTTCGACACCGAGCTGGTTACCAACGAGGGCCCGTTGCTCACCGAGGTGGTGCAGGACTTCTGGATACGCGAGCTGTACGCCGCGCCGCAGGCGTTCGTCCGCCACCTGGCGTCTGCGGCCATTACCCCGACGACGCTCGAGAACCTGGCGATCAAGATGATCACCCAGCCGGACATGTTGGTGCTGCCCGCGCGCAGTGATCCCGTCGTGTGCGCCGCCCTCGACGCATCACCCGAGCAGGCGCCCGGCGCACATGCGCTGAGGTTACAGTTGGATCTTGCCGAGTATGCGCGCCGCGAGCTGCGCCGGCGCAAGGCGCAGGCGCGCGTGCAGTCGTTCGACGATCTGTTGCAGCGGCTTGCGGAGGCGCTGCGCGGTCGGGGGCCTGCAGCCGGTGTGGGTGCGGCGGGACTTGGCTCCGCGAACTCCGAACACGCGTTGGCGGAGACGATCCGACTCCGGTTCCCCGCGGCGCTCATCGACGAGTTCCAGGACACCGATCCGGTGCAGTACGAGATTTTTCGCCGCATCTACCTCGGCGGCGGCGATGCGGGGCTGTTTCTCATCGGCGATCCCAAGCAAGCAATCTACGCCTTTCGTGGTGCCGACGTGTTTGCATACATACAGGCGAAGCACGACGTCCACGGCGCCCTGCACACCCTCGGCATCAACTGGCGTTCCGCTGCCGGCTTGGTCAAAGCGGTGAATACGCTCTTCGGCCGTTTACGGGCGCCATTTATTTTCGATGAGATTCCATTTCTCCCGGTCGCCGCCGCGCCGCATGCGGGTGAGGGTCTCGGCGGAGCCGCCGCGGGACAGCCGCCGCTGCAAATCTTGTTCGTGCCGCGCACCGGGCAGGAGGGGCGTGGCGGAGCGATCAACAAGGAGTGGGGTGAGGGCGAGCTGACGAGCGCCGTCGCCGCCGACATCGTGCGATTTCTCGGTTCGGGGGCCACGATCGGCGATCGGCGCGTCGCCGCCGCAGACATTGCGGTCCTCTGTCGCAAGAACAAGCAGGCGGCAGCCATGCAGCAGGCGCTGCGCCAGTTGGGCGTGCCCAGCGTCTTGCACGGTGACGCGAGTGTATTCGAGACGGACGAAGCCGAGGAGTTGGAACGCATCCTACGTGCCCTGTCTGATCCGGGCAGCGCGCGCGTCATCCGCGCCGCCCTCAGCACGACCCTGCTCGGGCAGAACGCGGACGATCTGGCCGCGCTCGAGCACGACGAGCAACGCTGGGATGACTGGGTGCGGCAGTTCCACGCGTGGCACGAGCGCTGGGTGCAGCGTGGGTTCGTGGCGGGATTCCGGGCGTTGCTCGATGCGAGCGCCGTCTCCCAACGTTTGCTCGGGTTTCTCGACGGCGAGCGCCGCCTGACCAACGTCTTGCACTTGATGGAGCTCTTGCACACGGCGAGCACCGAGGAGCGGCGCGGGCCGCACGCGCTGGCGCACTGGCTCCATCAGATGCGCACCGATGTCGATGCGCGCGCGGCGCTCGCAGGCGAGGCGGCACAGATCCGCTTGGAGAGCGACGGGGCGGCGGTGAAGCTGAGCACGGTGCACCAGAGCAAGGGGCTGCAATATCCGATCGTCTATTGCCCCTACTTGTGGGATGGCGCGCTGCTCAACGAGGCGGACAAAAAGGCCCCACGCTTCCACGACCCAGCGGACGGCAAGTGCCTGACGCTCGACATCGGGTCGTCTGATATCAAAGCCCACCGCGCGTTGGCCGAGCAGGAGGTCTTCGCTGAGAACCTGCGCCTGCTGTACGTGGCCCTGACCCGTGCGCAGTATCGCTGCACGGTTGTTTGGGGCGCCTTTCGCAGCGCCGAGTGTTCCGCCCTCGGCTACCTCTTGCATCAACCGCGGGTGGTGAACGGGGACGCGCGCGGCGCAACGACGGAGCGCATCAAGTGTTTCATCAGCGCGCGCGACGATCAGGGCATGCGCGCCGAGCTCGACGCGCTCGTGGCAATGGCGGCGGGCTCGATCGGCGTCGCCAACCTTTCGATGGAACCTGCCGGGCGCCATGCCGCGCCCGCTGCGGAGACGGTGGAGCTGCGCTGCCGCGTGGCGACGCGCGAGGTGCGCCGCACCTGGCGTGTGTCGAGCTTCTCGGCGCTGGCGGCGTCCGGTGCAACCATCAGCCAACCGGCCGAGGAAGGCGTGGACCACGATGCCACCGCGGAGTATGCGGGTGCCGCACTGCCGACAGGGTCGTCCGATCAGTCCCTGGTGGTGTTGCATGAGTTCCCCGCTGGCGCACGGGCCGGGCAGCTCGTCCACGAGGTGCTGGAGCGATTTGACTTTCAGGCAACCGAGCCGGCCGTCCTGCGCACCGCGGTGACCAACGCGCTGGCGCAGTTCGGCTTCGAGGACAAATGGGAGGAGCCGCTGCGGCGTGCGATTGCGGACATCGTCGCCGTCCCCCTCGATGATGACCGGCAGGTATTTTGCCTGCGTGACATCCCGCTCAGCCGGCGCCTGAGCGAATTGGAGTTTCTCTTTCCAGTGGGCAGCGAATCCGACGGTGCAATCCTGACGCGCGAGCGCTTGGCCGGGGTGTTTGCGCGTCATGCGTCACCACGGTTGCCGGCTGACTATGCGGAGCGGCTGCGCGCCCTCGGGTTTGCGCCGCTCGCCGGATTCTTGAAGGGGTTCATCGACCTGGTCTTTGAGCATGCGGGACGCTGGTACCTCATCGATTACAAGTCGAACCTCCTCGGCGTGCGCGCCGGCGATTACCGTCCGGAAAAGCTGCTCGCGGCGATGACCGAGCACCATTACTTTCTGCAGTATCACCTCTATGTGGTGGCGCTGCATCGGTACCTGACGCGGCGGCTGCCCGGCTACGACTACGATCGGCATTTCGGGGGCGTGTACTACCTCTTCCTGCGCGGCATGGCGCCCGGCCACGCGCGTGGCAACGGCATATTTTCGGATCGACCAGGGCGCGCATTGATCGAGGCGCTTTCGGCGCTGCTCTCGGGCCTGCGGCCGGCGTCTCTTCTATGGCCCGATCCCCCCTTCGGGGAGCCTTAGGACAGGATTGGTCGCTCCAGACTGCCAAATTCGACGGATAGCTAGTCTATAGTCTAGTTGGTCTGAGGCGCCTCAGTAGTGGGTCAGTTTGATTCCGTGGCCGCCGACTTCGGCTTGCTCGGCTTTTCGCGCGGGCGACTCCGGCGATGCAGGAGGTTCACCTCGTGCTTCTGTCCATCCTCGGTCTTGTACCAGAACGTATGCGGTCCAGACGCTCCGAAATCGACCACGGAATTGGCCGTCATCGTGTGAGGGTCCCACCCATCGATGTCCGCTACCAGGTTCATGTCTCCGGTGACTGCATCGAGAGTGTAGAGTTGTTCTGTGGCACCACAGACCTCGAACGCTACGGTTTCCCCGTCTAGCCATCGATAGGGACCAACGGCGAAGTATGCGGCCCGATAATATCGCTCGGGCATGTTCCGCTCACCAATCACCACATCCGCGTCGTTATATGCTTCACTGAAATCCACGTCCCCAACGACAAAGCGTCCATCGGGTGAGCGCATTCCCTTCGCGAGGGTAGACTCCACATACTCTCGCTCGTCGAACAGCATCTTTGCAAAACCATCACGGATCTTGCGCTGCAGTTGTCCATATTCGAGCGTGGACAGCGCCGTGAGCGGTGGCAGTGGCGGTCCATCGTCGCCTTCAGTGCCCTCAAGTTGATACTCTGCGACGGAGCCACTGCCATTCGTGTCTTCGCTTTCGAACGACAGTCCTTGAGGAACAAACAACAGGTGCAAGTATCGACCAGGACCACCATTGAAGCATCCCTCGCAGGAGTCGTTACTGGCGGGGCCGATTTCCTTCCGCAATTCCTTCTCAGTCCATCGCCGTCCCTTGAGCCTGTTGAACTGTGTCGGACTGATCGGTCGGACTGGCAGCACGAGAACGTATGGGTCGTGGTGGTAGACCGCATACCTGTCCGTGGAGATCAGGGTGGTGAAGTCGGAGTACTTCGCGTGGTGGATATCCACGAGCACTGCAAAGATCTCAGCGGGCTTGGACTCTCGACTGAGGAATAATCGAAGCGCACCGCCCTCGAACGCGTACTCGATCCAATCTTGAGTGAACACGCGCTCTTCGTGGATGACTTGTACCGGTGGCAATGCAGGTCGTGCGTTCTCCAGATGCCAGTGTGACGCGATGATCTTTTTCAAGACAGCGGGTTCTTCGGTGTTGGCGATGGCTGCAGGCTTGGACGTGGTGGCGGGTCCATCTTGCGCGGAGACGGGGAGGCTACAACTGACGCTGGCTGTGAGGATGGTCGTGATGATGATGGATGTGATTGTCGAGGATTTCATTTCCTGAATTACCGGTCGGCGGGTGGCTCGCTCTGCGTCACCGTTACCTCGTGCGTCTCACCGTCCTGCGTCTTGTACCAGAACTTTTCGGGTTCGGAGATGCCGAACTCCATCGGGGCCGCCGCCCAGTATGCCACGACCGCGCGTCGGTTTCACGGCCCGGCGGAATCAAACTGACCCACCACCGGCGCCTCGTTAGTTGTTGCAACACCCCAACCGCCTATCATATAGAAAACCAGGGTCACGTCTCAGGAAAGTCGGGAAAATCGTGGTAGGGTCACGCACGTTGGATCGAGCAGCGTTCCGCACCTGCTTGTTTCTGGTGGCGACCGCACTGTGCTGGCCGGCAGCCTCTGTGCCGGCGCAAGTGCCGTGCGCCGATCTTGCGCCCGGCAATCCCTGCATTCCCGGCGTTGGTGTGGCGGCGCGGAAGTGCGATGTGGAGTGGGTGGTCACCCCGCTGCCACCGCTCACTCGCCGTGGCGTGCCGAAGAACCACTCCATCTGCTACGACGGCGACCCGGCGTGTGACTTCGATGGCAACGCGGCCAACCAGAGTTGCACATTTCACGCCGCGCTCTGCATCAACAACGCCGACGCAAGGTTCCCGACGTGCGCGCCTCCCGGCATCGCATTCTTCGAAGTCAAGAAGCCAATCCCAAGTTTGGACCCGACCGACAACGCGAATCTCGCAACGCTCGAGAATCAAGCGGGAGGGGGGCCTGACGGCTTTGGCATCCCCGTCGTGCGCCGCGGGGAAGTTGTCTCCGACGGCGTGCCGAACACGACCCCGAACCTGTGCAGCGACCCGCTGACTATCGTCGTTCCACTCCGATCGCGCGGCAACGTTCTCCTCGCCAATCGCAAGACGCTAACCGTGAACGCGACGACCGTGTTGCTACAGAAGGCCGCCGACTCCTTGACGCTCGAATGCCGGCCGAGCACCTGCGGCAACCGCGTCGTCGAGCGATCTCACGAGGAATGCGACGACGGCAACCGCATGAACGGTGATGGCTGCAACCAGGGCTGCCATGTCGAGCCCGGTTGGGTGTGCTCGAACCCCGTTGGAGGACCGTCCACCTGCATCCAATTCACACCAACCGTCACCGCGACACCGTCGATTACGCCGACGGCCACCCCGACGGCTACCGTGACG
>CAZTDK010000188.1:0-9554 GCA_964611965.1 uncultured Binatia bacterium (SeqCode)
GTTGGTGACGATCAGGCTGTACGGCCGGGTCCGGGCCGCGAGCCGTGCGGCTTGTACCACCAGCTGCGGCAGCGTCCACTCGCCGACCGCCATCAGCACCTCACCGCCGAGCGCTTGGCGTGACTCCTTCAAGGTCGCGGTGGTCTCGTGGACCACATGTAAGCGCTGCACAGGATCATCGAGGTTGACGGGCAGTGACGCGGTCAGCTGCGTCACACGATTCCCCAGTTGACCGCGTTCGTCGTGCGCACGCACACTGACCGGCACCAGTGCGCGGATGTCGAGTGCATCCGCATCGAGCCCGCGCTTGGTGAGGAAGGTGCGCACCGCGCCGCTCACGATGGCCAGGACCACATCGTTCAGCGTGCCGCCGAACGCTTTCTTGATCGCCTTGACATCGACGATCCGCATCTCCAGCCAATCGAGGCGCCGGTGCGGGCCGATCTCGACGTTGAGGGGCGTCGGCGACGCCGGGTTCAGGGCAGGTGCAAACGCCTCCAGCACTCCGGCCACGGCGTCGGCGACCTTGCGCATCTGTGGCTCGGGGTCGCGGACCATTTCGGAAACCGCCTGGACGGCGGTGATCGGCTGGGCGATACGCCGGATGGCCTCATGGACGAGCAGCTCGGCATCGCTGGGGCGCGCCCGGGGCCTCCAGGGCTGGGGCGCGGCGGGCTGGTCCTCCGCGTGCGGGCTCATGATGACGGACAGCAGGTCGGCGCCAGAGACGCCGTCGATCATGCAATGATGCGTCTTGCTGACGAGCGCGAAGCGGTCGCCGTCGAGCCCCTCGGCCACCCACATCTCCCACAGCGGGCGCTCACGATCCAAGGGCTGCGACATGATGCGGCCCACCATGCGCTTCAGCGCGCGCTCGTCTCCCGGACGCGGCAAAGCGGTGTGGCGGACGTGATACGCCAGCCGGAAGCGGTCGTCATCGACCCAGACCGGAATCCGCTCGTACGGGATGTACGCCAGGCGCTGTCGGAACCGTGGCACCAAATGGAGACGGGCCTCGATGGCCTCGCGAATGCGCGCGATGTCGATACCACCCTCCGGCGTGCGCAGCGGCGCGGCGTCAAAAATCATCACGCCGCCGACATGCATGTGGCAGTTGCCGTCCTCGATGCCGAGAAACGCCGCGTCCATCGCGCTCAACCGTTCGTAAAATCCCATCACCAACCTCCACTGGATGCGAGGCGGCAGTGTTTAGCATGGATGTCGTACAGGTCAACTACCAAAGTATTCTAGACTGCACTATACACTGCGCTTCTGCCATGATGTGGTACGCTAATCGGTGCTACACGTGATGGACAAGCCCGCCAGCCCCGCAGCGGAGGCAGTGGCAGTGGAATCGGTAGGGGCGCGCAGTCAATTGGCCCCAGTGTCACAAGAACTTCTCACGCAGAGGCGCGGAGGTGCAGAGAAGAGGCTGCAGATAGGCTCCAAGCGGTCCGCATTGGGAAGGGAACGTGGCGTCTCTACGTCCTCTGGGCTCTGCGTGACCTTTTCTCTTGTCACAGCAAGGGTTAGCCACCAGTCGAACCAGGAACTTCCTAGCGACCCAACGGGGAGTGGCCCCTAGATGAGATGCCGGCCGCAGGCCCTAGCGGAGCACGAAACGCACAGGGACGCGCAAGGTAACGCGCAGTGGCCCGCCGTCGCGATCCTGCGCCGGGCGGAAATGCCATTGGCGCACCGCGGCGATGGCAGCGGCGTCGAGTAACGGCACGGATTGCACCACCTTGATGTCCGGCTCGACGTTGCCAGCGGCCGACAGGATCGCTTCGAGGATGACCTGCCCCTCGATGCCCCGCATGCGTGCCATCGGCGGATACTCGGGCATGATTTTCTTCATCAGAACCGGCTGCCGCGCCGCCTGATCCGCGGGGATCAGTTGATGGCCGGTTCCTCCAACGATGCCGCCTGCGAGGCCACCCGGCACGCCCCCGGGAGTGCCGTTGATTTCGCCCGGCACCCCTGACGGGACGGCTGCGAGCGCTGGCGCGTCCGGCGCCGGCGCAACTGGCGCCGGCTTGATCGCCGCCGGCTTGGTGGGGCGGTGCACACGCGGCAGCGGTTTCGGCTTCACGGCTGTCGTGTCGACCGGATGCTCAGGCTCGACTGGCGGCGCGACGACCGCGGGTGCCGGCACCGCCGCGGTCGACGCCCCGCCGCCATTGCCCGCCGGTGGGGGCGGCGCCGGGTCGATGAACGAGACGCGGATCAGCGGGGTCAGGCGCGGCACCTGCACCACGACATGCATCACGAGCAATCCCAGGCCCACGTGTATCGCCGCGGACACCAGCGTGGGCCAGCCAAGACGCGAACGGCCGGTACGTCGCCACGGATTGAAAGCGTTTGCATCTGGCGCGGCGCTGACCATTCGACTCATTCGTGTGTACGCGGGAAGCGTTGATTCGGATTTGCTGGATAGGATAGTGCCCAATAGCGCCGCGTCCTTCAACCTCGAACCCTGTCGGTCGTTGTCCGCAGTCTGGAGTCATCCGACGGCGTGTGTCAGGCTGGGCCGCCTATGCGGTTGCGCTCAATGACCCGCGGTGCGGTTACGGGTCTCGCCCTGACGCTTGCCGCCCTCCTCTTTCCCAACGCAGCCGTGCCGGCCGACCTTGGACCGCAAGGGGTTATCCGCCAGTTCTGTCAGGCGGACGGCAATGGGCAACGGGTCACCATTTCCGATTGGGCGGCCCTCGCCCCCCTGCTGAGCTGGACGTACGAGCCCGCGTGGGACACTGTCACGCTGATCACGGGTTATACTGTGAATTCGCCGCAGGCGGCCGGCGCGTATACGTTCGCGATCGACGTCCGCTATACCGTCGTCGGACAGTTGACGCCGTCCGGACTGAATCCGGAGGTACACACGGAGTCGGTGACCTATCGGGTCCAGCCCGATGAGCAGGGAAACTGGCACATCCTCGCGCCGCTGCCGCCGCCGCATCTCTTTGTCAGCCGTGTCGACATCGACACGATCCGCCGCTCGTTGTCCAACGGTGGCGTGAATTTTCTCGCCAACAGCGTCTTCGTGTGGCAGATGTTCCAATCCGCGGGATGGAACGTCCCGTATGAATCGACGCTCGACCTGCTCAGCGGCACCGCCTATCGCCTCGTCGACAAGGCCCGGCCGGGCGATCTCGTCGTCTATCTCCGCGAGGGCGCGCCGTATCATGTCGGCCTGCTGGAAGCCCAGAACCAACTGGTGTCCTCCACCTTGAACGCTGGAATCGTCCGCACCCCCGTCGACGCATTTCCGGGTGAGGTTCGCTACCTCCGTCTCGGCTGGGTGGAGGCTGACCCGACAGCCACGCCCGCCGAGCCGGCGCCAGCGGTTGCGCCAATCGTCCGTCCGACCCCGACCATTCGGAAAAATCATCCGACACCCACGGCCACACCCAAAAGACGGAAAAAGAAGCCGACCCCGTCGTCCAAGCGCGGGAACCATACGAAACATTCGAACCAGAAGCGCGTCCCGCCAAAGCCGAAGAGCGCGCGAAAGCACCCGCGTCCAACGCCGGGGGCGAGTGAGGAGTTGAGGGAATAAGGAGTAAGGAGACTCCTCACTCCTCACTTCTTCTCACGATGACCAGCGTTCGTTTACCGGCAGCAGCGTCCACTTGCCGTCGCGCTGTTGGAACTGCAGCGTCGTCCCGCCGCCGCTGAGGTACTGTGCCTTGCTGCGCACCCCGACCGCCCACACCAGTGCGATGGGTACGGTTGCGTGGTTCTTGTCGCCGGCGATCGGACCGAAGCGGAAGTAGAGAAAGTCGCTGTGCATGTCGGCTGCCACTTGCACGCGGATCGGGGGCAACAGGGTCACCGTTCGCTTCGCGATGTGTAGCTCGGTGCGCGGTGGCAGATTCTGGTCCACCACCACCAGTTTCGGCGCGTCCTTCAGCAGCTTGACGTCTGGAATGCCGCCATCGACGGCCCACTGCAACGCCAGCTGGGCTAGTGCCTGCTTGTCGGTGTTCGTCAGTTGCGCGTGTGCCGGTCGCGCGCCAGCCAGGCTGACCGCTCCCACCACCGCCCAGATCCACAGCCCCATTGCGGGTGCACCTCTGCGCCGCATGTTCTCTATCCCATCCCTGTCGTTGTCGCAGTCTCGGGCTACGTGTCGAGCCAGCGATTCATGGCGTGCGTGCGCCACTCGTTGGTGAGAATGGTGTGGCGAACCGCTTGACGGCAGCGCCGTTGGATGTTGGCCGTGAGCATCGCCTGTTGCATCAGCTCCAGCGCCTTGTCGCCGTGCTCGGCTTCGGCATAGGCGTGGACCTCGAAGTTCTTGGCCTTGATGCCGTAGTATTTCGACAGCCCGGTGTAGACGGTTTTCGCATAGCCGCTCATGCCGGCCACGCGCTCGCGCGCATACCCGAACGCGGCCAGTCCTTCCTCGTATGAGCAACGGCAGTAGTAGAGGAGGGTGTAGACCGAGCCGATCGTCTCGGGCATCGGCACGTACGCCAGCAGCTCATCGTCGCTGATGCCCAGCTGATGGCAATGCTCGACCTTCATCGCGACGTGATTCGGATCGCGCAGGAAGCCGCCTTCGTCAGCGAAGTTCTGGCACCAATGGGCATAGTGCTGCGAGTCCTCCATGGTCAGCGCGTAACGGTCGGGCGCGTTGGCAATCAGCAAGGCGAACTCCGGTGTCATCCACACGCCGAGATAGTAGAGCTCCTTGGCGTAACGCTTGACCACGTCCTGGGATGCTGTGCCGGCGCCGATGGCGGCGACGACCTTGTTGATCCGATAGGGATTGTGCTCGTCGATGAAGGCATCAAGCTCGGCCAGATATTCGTCGACGGGAAGTGCTTGCTCGACCGCGCCGGCGCGGATGACGTTACGAAACTCGCGGCGTTCTTGATCCATCTCCTACTCACCTCTTGGGAATCGAGCGACCTTGATTCACGCCAACGATGCATAGTAGGGGAACGCGCAGCTCGTCAAGGACCTGTTGCACTATGCCTTCCGCCAGTGAGACGCTCGCGGCATTTGCCGTGGAGGTGCGCTTCGACAGTCTGCCTGCTGCGGTGGTGGCGAAGGTCAAGCTGCACCTGCTCGATGTACTCGGCGTGGCACTCGCCGGCGCGAGCATGGAGTTCGGTGGCAGAGCGCGCGGTGTGGGTGTGGGCCTTGGTGGGTCTCCAACCTGCACGGTGATCGGTTTCAAGGATCGATTGCCTGCCGCCTGGGCGGCGCTGGTCAACGGGACCCTGGCGCACGGGCTCGACTACGACGACACCCACACCGAGTCGGTGGTCCACGTCAGCGCCAGCGTGATGCCGGCGGCGTTGGCGGCGTGCGAGGAGTACCGTGCCGACGGCGATACATTCCTCGCGGCACTCGCCGCCGGCTTGGAGGCCAACATCCGTGTCGGCCTGGTTGCTCGCGGCGGCTTTCACGACCGCGGCTTCCACCCCACTGGAATCTGCGGCGCCTTCGCCAGCGCGTTGGTGGCAGGACGAGTTGCGGGCTTATCTGCTATGCAGATCGCCGATGCCCTCGGGCTGGCCGGCAGCCAGGCGTCCGGCTCGCTCGAGTTTCTCACCGACGGCACGTGGGCCAAGCGCATCCACGCCGGCTGGGCGGCGCACAGCGGCCTGGTCGCCGCCCGCCTCGCTGCCGCGGGGTTCAGCGGCCCGCGCGGCACGTTGGACGGGCGCTTCGGCTTGTACCGCAGCCATCTCGGCGATGCGGGTTGGGACCTTGCGGCGCTCACCGACGATCTCGGCAGTCGCTGGGAGCTGTTGAGCATCGCGCTCAAGCCGTACCCGTGCTGTCACTTCAATCACGCGTTCATCGACGCCGCCGCTGCCCTGGCCCTGCGGGCGGCATCTATGCTTGCGCCGGAGACCATTGACGAGATTGAATGCTTCATTTCGCCGCGTGAGGTGCCTGTCGTCTGCGAACCCATTGCTACGAAACGTGCGCCGCAAAACGACTATGACGCCAAGTTCAGTCTGCCGTACGCCGTTGCGTCGATGCTGGTGCGCGGCCACGTCGACGTCGACGATTTCACCGACGCGGCGATTCGCGATCCGCAGGTGCTGGCGTTGGCGCAACGCGTTGTCTATCGCAACGATCCCGACAGCGACTTCCCACGCCGCTTCGGCGGCCGCCTGCGGATCAAGCTCCGGGACGGCCGCGTCCTCGAGCACCACGAGCCCGTCAACCGCGGCAGCGCCGAGCGTCCACTCAGCGGAGATGAGGTGCGGGAGAAGTTCCGCCGCAACGCGGCCCGGGTGCTTCCGCAGCAACAGGTCGAGGCGGCGATTGCTGCGGTTGCAACGATCGAAAGTGCTCCAGATCTGTCGCGGTTGACCGCTGCGTTGCGTCCAATATGAAGCTCCATCTCCTCGACGCCACCTACGAGCTGTTCCGCGCCTTCTTCGCCATGCCGAGCGAAAGCGGTCCGGGCGGCCGTGAAGTCGGTGCGATCCGCGGCTTGATCGGCTCGACACTGTCGTTGTTGCGCGAGCCTGGGGTGACGCACGTCGGTGCCGCAACCGATCATGTCGTCGAGTCGTTTCGCAATCAGCTGTTCGCCGGCTACAAGACCGGCGAAGGCGTACCGCCCGAATTGATGGCGCAGTTTCCCATCGCCGAGGATGCGCTGCGTGCCATCGGTGTCGTCGTGTGGCCGATGGTGGAGCTCGAAGCCGACGACGCGTTGGCGACGGCGGCGGCGCGTTGGGCGGACCACGCCGAGCAGGTGGTGATCCTGTCGCCCGACAAAGACCTCTGCCAATGCGTGCGCGGTACACACGTCGTCACCCACGATCGGCGCCGTGGCAAGACCTACGACGACGCGGCGGTGCGGGAGAAATTCGGCGTGCCGCCGGCATCGATTCCCGATCTGCTCGCGCTCGTCGGCGACGCGGCGGACGGCATTCCTGGCATTCCGGGATTCGGGATGAAAACCGCCGCGACGGTGTTGCGCGAGTACGGTACGATCGAGAACATCCCGCGCGACAACATGCGCTGGCCGGCGACCCTGCGCGGCGCCGATCGCCTCGCCACGACACTCAGCGCGCGTCGGGCCGACGCGCTGCTGTACAAGCGTCTGGCGACGTTGCGTACGGACGCGCCGTTGCTCGAATCACTCGCCGATCTCGAATGGCGCGGCGTGCGACGGAGCGAGTTCCAGCGCCTGTGCCAACAGCTCGGCTTCGGCAATCTGGCGGAGCGACCGACGAAGTGGCGTGACTGACCGGTCAAGCCCCCAAGCCCCTCTCAAGCCCTTGAACCATTCATTCGTTCTAGTACACCACTCGCCATGACCGCACTGCCGCTCAGTGGCGTTCGTATTCTCGCCTTCACGCAGTTGGGTGCCGGGCCGTACGCCATGATGCTGCTCGGTGATCTCGGTGCCGAGATTATCAAGATCGAAGATCCCACCACCGGCGGCGACGAAGCGCGGCGCGTGCCGCCGTATGCTGGCGACGGCGACAGCCCGTACTTCCAGTCGATGAACCGCAACGCCAAGTCGCTGACGCTCAACCTGCGCACCGCGGAAGGGAAGCACCTGTTTCATCGGCTGGTGCAGGTTGCCGATGCCGTGTACACCAACCCGCGCGGCGATCTGCCGGCAAAGCTCGGGTTGGACTATCCCAGTCTGCGGCACGTCAATCCGCGCATTGTTTGCTGCGCGCTCTCCGGCTTTGGCAAGACCGGCCCGCGCGTCGCCGATCCGGGGTACGACTTCCTGGTGCAAGCCCTCGCGGGGTTCATGAGCCTCAGCGGTGAACCTGGCGGACCGCCGACACGCTGCGGCGTCTCGGTGGTCGACTTCTCCGCCGGCTTGAACTCGGTGGTCGGTCTGCTGATCGGCTTGCTGCGCGCGCGTGAGACCGGCCTCGGCTGCGACGTCGACGTGAGTCTGCTCGATACGGCTGTCTCGATGCTCAACTACCTCGCCGTGTGGAGCCTCAATCACAATCACCGCCTCGACCGGCTGCCCGACGGGGCGCATCAGACGCTGGTGCCGTCGCAGACCTTCGCCACCCGCGACGGCTACGTGGTCATCATGTGCATGAAGGAAAAGTTCTGGCCGCGTCTTGCCGAGCGTATGGGGCTCGCACATCTGCTCGACGATCTGCGCTACCAGACGTTTGCCGACCGCCTGGCACATCGCAGCGAGCTGATCGTCCAGCTCAGCGACGTCATGCGGACGAAACCTACCGATGAGTGGCTCGCCCTTCTGCGCGGCCATGTCCCCATCGCGCCGGTGTACACCGTGGCGGAAGCGCTGGAAGACGAGCAGGTGCTGGCGCGCGACATGGTGGTCAACGTCGACCATCCCGAGTTCGGTCGCTTGCGCCAGACCGGCTGCCCGCTCAAGATCGACGACGTGCAGCCGCGCTACGCGCCGGCATCGCGGCTCGGCGCCGACACGCAGCAGGTATTGCAGACGCTGCTCGGGTGTTCCCACGATGAAATCGGCGCGCTGCGCGCCGCAGGTGCGATCTGATGGACCTCTCGTTCTCCCCCGCCGAAGAAGCCTTCCGCGCCGAGCTGCGCGCCTGGCTTGCCATCAACCTGCCGCGCGAGCTGCCGGAGCCGCAGACGCTCGCCGACGAAGTCGCCTGGCTGGTCGCCTGGCAGCGCCAGCTTGCCGGCAGCCGCTGGGTCGGTGTGCACTGGCCGCAAGCCTACGGCGGACGCGGTGCGAGTATCGTCGAGAACTACATCTTCCAAGAGGAAATGGCGCGCTCGCGGGCGCCGGAGATCATCAATCGTATCGGGGTGAACCTGGTCGGTCCCACGTTGATCCACCACGGCACTGCGGCGCAGAAGGATCGCTACCTCGCCAAGCTGCTCAAGGCTGAAGAGATCTGGTGCCAGCTGTTCTCCGAGCCCAACGCCGGGTCCGATCTTACGGCGCTGCGGTGCAAGGCGGAACGTGACGGCGACGATTTCGTCGTCAACGGACAGAAGGTGTGGACCAGCTACGCGCAGTTCGCGCATTGGGGCATCTTGCTGGCACGCACCGACGCGACCGCACCGAAGGCGAAGGGCATCAGCTTTTTCATTCTCGACATGCACAGTCCCGGCATCGCCATCCGGCCGCTCAAGCAAATGACCGGCAGCGAGGAATTCAACGAGGTGTTCCTGGAGAACGTGCGGGTCCCTGCGGAGAACCTCGTCGGCGAATTGAACCGCGGCTGGGAGATCGCGCAAACGACGCTGGCGCATGAGCGTGGCACCTCGGCTCGGCAGCTCGTGGTGCATCGCATCTTGCTCGACGAATTGATTGCGCTGGCGCGCCGTCAGCGCGTCAACGGCGCGCCCGCCGCGGCCGATCCGCTGATCCGCCAGCAGCTCGCCCAGGTGTGCGTCGAGGTCGAGCTGCTCAAGTTGCACAACTGGCGCACCCTCACGCAGCTGCTGCGGCACGGCAAACCGGGACCGGAAAGCTCGCTGGTGAAACTGTTTTGGAGCGAGATGAGCCAACGGCTGCACGACGCCGCCATGCAGGTACTCGGTGTCCGCGGGCCGCTGATGCAAGGCGATCCACACGCGGTGGCCCACGGCCG
>CAZTDK010000189.1:0-9533 GCA_964611965.1 uncultured Binatia bacterium (SeqCode)
TCGTCAATGTAACGAACACAATTGCAGGTACGACGTGCCGACTCATGGGTCCTCCTTGCTGGACCCCGGACAAAGCCAGTTTCAGGCCAATGTGGTTGGAAACGCGCTCTGCCGCTCTCAGACAGGCTCGGTCGCCGTTCTAAGAGTACGGGCCTCGGGGTTTCGCGGCATTGAGAAGGCACGCGGCGCACCTCTCACGCCGCCTGTCGGACGCACGGAGTCAGTTTGCAACACACGTACTTCCGTCGAAACACGTGCCGGCGCCGCATTCGCACACGCGCACCTCGTGGCTCGCACTGGGCCCGCAGCCGCACGCACCGATGTTACAGGTGTTGGGAAAATCACCGGTGCTGCCGCAGCACGTCGCGGTCGACACCACACCACCTGAATTCATACACGCCTGCTCAACTGATGTCGTGTGCCCCGGAACGTGGGGACCGTGTGGCGGGTGCGGCATATGCGGCGGATGCGGACGATGCAGGGGATGCGGACTGTGATCGGAGACGCACGCGCATTGCTCCGGCGACCAGTGGGAGCCAAGCACACACAGTTGCGTCTGTACGCATTGCGGGTTCACGGCGCATTGGCCGTTCACGCACTGCGCGGTCCGGCCCATGCACGGATCAGCGAGGCACTCCACCCCGGGTCCCGAGCACACCGGATCCTGATCCTCGTTGGACAACGCCCGACAGTCGCATCCGGTGCAATAGTCGGAGAAGACGCGACAGTCCTCGTCGACATTGCAGCTGCCGTTGGGGACGCACTCACACTGGGTGGGCGACCAGTGGAACCCAAGGATGCAGAGTACCGTGTCGACGCAGGGTTCGTCGGGCACGCATTGGCATTCTTCAGGCGACCAGTGGAAGCCACGGATGCAGAGAACGGTGTCGACGCAAGGTGTCACTGGAGGACAGACATCCTGGCTGCAAGTGTCCCCCGAGCGCGTGCAAATGCCGCAGCTCTCGTTGCAACACACTTCGTAGCGGCGGCACACCGTTGGGCCGCACGGCGAGACACCATGCGGGCATTCGAGGTGGCAGATATCCGGACAGGCGACGCCCGGCTTGCACGTCGCGCACACGGCGAAGCAGCCGCTCTCCGCGGCCGCCAAGGACATGCGGCTGCCCGGGACCTCGCCAGAGCCGGCGCCGCCGCTCGAGCCGCAACCGATCACTTGTACGGCAGCGAAAATTGCTGCCGCAAGGAGCCCAACGCGTCCGTGCATGATGCCCTCCATGATGGTTTTGTATTTACCCCTGGCGTGCCATTCCTTGCAAGAAGAAATCGTTTCGCTGGCAGCCAAGACCGCAAGTGCCACCGATGGTCATGGCTCACATCGTGAAGCCGTTCGCGGGTGAAGAGAATGGAAACCGGGAACGGAGAACTGAGAATGGAGAATGGGGAAATTGCATTGGCGTTCCATTTTCCGCTTCTGAATTCCCGGTTTTCCATTCTCGGTTTTTCATTTCTCCTGTTTGGGTCCGACTCCGCCGGGTCAGTGTTCTTCCAACGCGAAGACGAACCGGTGATGCGCCGCGGCACGTGGGGTAGTCCGCTGCAACTGACCACCGGATTGTGGCGGTCCCCACGACAGGCCGAAACGCTCGCGCAGCGCGCGCACGTCGTCTTCCAACAGCTCCTCGAGAAAACGCCGGTACTGCTCCGGGATCGTACTCGACTCGGTCGGGTTGACGCGCTGGCGCACTTCGGCACTGATGTACCGGCGATCCGTCACCACGCCGAGGAAGCGCATCACCTCGAGCAGCAACGCTTCTGGGCGCAGGTAGACATCGTCGAACAAGCCGACGAGAAGATGATCCGGCCGGAGAGACGCCGACCAGTTGTCGATGTTCTCCACGTAGCGGGCGCATTGGCGTTGGTAGGGATCGCGAAAGAATTGTTCGAACTCGGCCGCCGACACATCGGCGAACTTGCGATCGCGGTTGCGCACCAGGTCTTTCTTGGCGTGCGACCAGGCACGGTCGATCGGGTTGCGGATCATCAGGATGACCTTGATGTCCGGCTTGAGCATGGTGATCTCCCGGATGATCTCCGGGGAGAGCGCCGCGTAGCTCGCCGTAGCCTCACCGCGAACCCGCGGCCGGTAGCGCTCGCGATAGCGCCACAGGCTGATGGCATTGCGCAACGCCAGGCGCCACCATGGCTCGTGGAAGAAGCGCAGATACCAACTGAGCTCGTTGGACCGATAACGTGGGCTGTCGGGACGCGCGAGACTGCTGAAGAAGAAGATCTCCTTCGGCTCGGACAGCATGATCTGCGGGTGATAGCGCAGATGCGCGTGCAGCCAGGTGGTGCCGGTGCGCTGCGGGCCCACGATCAGGAAGTCTGGAAAAGAGCGCAGGTCGGCATTGCTGGACACCTTCACGTGGCGCACGTCAGCTGGGCCGGCATCGGTCATGGCGACCGGTAACCTAGGTTTGGGCCGCTGCTCCTGTCAATGAGGAGATGGCCGATCGCCGACAGCTGATCGCCGATCGGCAGGCAACCCGCCCGCGGACGGTACGGACCGATCAGCCATACGCCATCAGCGATCGGCTCGAGGCGCAGCTGCTGGTTCGTTTGAGGAGCGTCTCGCTCAGATCTTGATGAGGACGCCGCGGCGGTACAGCAGAGCCGCCACACCCAGCCACAGGACCGCATAGCTCGCGGCGTACAGCAGCGAAGCGTTAATCGGCTCCGCCAGCGGTAGAAAGACCGATGCGAAGATGTAGTGCTGGAGATCCGTCGTCGCACCGTCGGGTTGCGTCACCCGCCACAGCAGCATCTCCTTGGCCATGATGCTGGAGAGCACATAGGCGACGATCGGATTCGTGCCGTACACCACGAACGGTGTAGCCCAGCGTTGCACGCCGAGCACGTCGATCAGCCCGTAGCACACCGCCAGGAGTGTCAATGCGACTCCAGCCGTAAACACAACGTACGATGGGCTCCACAGGCTCTTGTTGATTGGGCACCAGCGATCCATGAGAAGGCCAAAGACGATGCCCGCGGCACCCGCCACAGCGAGGCCCGTCATCCGTACGATCGGGCGTCGCGCCGATCGCACCCAGTGCCCCGCAAGCACCCCGATCAGTGTCGTCGCAATTGCCGGCAGCGTGCCCAGCAGTCCCTCGGGATCCCAACCGTCGTGCAGCAGATGGCCGTGCAGCAGCGCCTCGTCGATGGTTGCTGCGAGGTTGCCGGTCGGATTGAGCCAGGCGTGGCCAGGCGCCGCGCCCAGGATCATCGCCAGCCAGTACGCACCGACGAGCAAAGCGGCAGCGACGGCTTGCCCGCGGGGGCGCAGAAAGAGGGCGACCATGCTGGCAGCGCCGTAGCACAACGCGATGCGTTGCAGCACACCGGGAATGCGAATCTCCGACCAATCGAAGAGCGGAAAGCCGTTCAGA
This sequence comes from uncultured Binatia bacterium (SeqCode), assembly GCA_964611965.1. GTDB lineage: Bacteria > Desulfobacterota > Binatia > HRBIN30 > HRBIN30 > CAZTDK01. Next base: position 3,411 of record CAZTDK010000189.1, read on the forward strand.
AAGAGGCCCAGGCCGAAGATCAGCAGCGTGCGCCGGGTAATCTTGCCGTACAAGCGCACGCGGGCGGTGGCGTTACGCGTTGGGGCTTCGAACGCCAGCGCAATGGCAACACCAATGACGAACAGAAAGAACGGGAAAATGAGGTCGGTGGGAGTACAGCCGTTCCACGGGGCGTGATCGAGCGGAGCATACACATCAGTCCACGATCCCGGATTGTTCACAAGGATCATGGCGGCGATCGTCAGTCCACGGAACGCGTCGAGCGACCGTAACCGCTCACCGCGGCGCGCGACAATGTCCGCGGTCTGCGTGGAGCTCGCCGGCGTCGTTGCGGGCGTGGGGACTACGATTGGTGCGTCAGAAAGACCCCGAGCGCTTCGCTGGCAACGATCGACATCCAAAACGTCCAGTTCCACAGCCGCTCTCTCCGGCGCGCCTGCGCATCGCGAATGGTCATGCCGTGCCTCCTGGCCATGCACTGTGCAACCGACACGCCAATCGACCACGGCTGATACGAAGTGAACACGTCTCTTGCCAAGCATCGCCAAGGTGCTCAACAAAAGAGCGTTGCCCAATGGATGCTCAGTGGGACAGCACCAGTGATCAGCGGCCGTGCCGGCAGGGATGGTAGTCGGGGTGCCCTTGGGCAACGGCACGCCGACTGGTATGGTGCCGCGACAAGGTTGAAACGGATGTCGACGATACCACCGCGCGTTGGTCGCGCGCCGATGCGTGACGAGCCATCGCCTACCTGACTGCGCTTCTTGAAAAACCGCATCAACATAACGAGTGAGACCTGACCATGGTGCTCTCATCTGAGCTGATCAACCGTCTCTTCCCGAGCGATCTAGATTCGAAGGAGACAATCGAAGCCCGCTATCCGGACCGGCGTCTACCAGCAGACGCCGAGGTCATGCGCTTCGCGCCGAGTCCAACCGGATCGATGCACATCGGCGGCTTGTTCGCAGCGCTGTTGTCTGAGCGGCTCGCCAAACGATCTGGTGGCGTGTTTTTCCTTCGGATCGAGGATACGGACAAGGTTCGAGAGGTGCTGGGAGCGGTGCAGGGTATCATCGACTCGATGCGCGATTTCGGAATCGAGTTCGACGAGGGGCCTTTGTCTCCGGGTGAAGAAGTTGGCGACTACGGTCCCTACATCCAGAGCGAGCGCAAGCACACCTATCTCACCTTTGCGCGTAACCTGGTGGAACGCGGCTGGGCCTACCCGTGCTTCGCCACCGTCGAAGAATTGGACCGTACCGCCGAGATCCAGCGGGCCGAGAAGATCAGACCAGGCTACTACGGACGGTACGCCATCTGGCGCGATCGTCCAGACACAGACATCCAAGCGGCCCTGGACGCCGGACGGCCGTTTGTCCTCCGCTTACGCTCGCGCGGGGTGCACGGCCAGCGTTTCGTATTGCGCGACCTGCTGAAGGGCGCGCGTGAGCTGCTCGCAAACGATCTCGACCGCGTGATCGTGAAGTCCGACAAGCTGCCCACCTATCACCTGGCCCATGTGGTGGATGACCACCTGATGCGCACCACACTCATCTTGCGTGGCGACGAGTGGCTGACATCTACGCCCTTGCATGTGGAGTTGACGGAGGCATTCGGCTGGGAACCATTGCGGTACGCGCACGTATCGCCCATCCAAAAGCTCGACGGCTCCTCGCGACGCAAACTCAGCAAGCGGTCCGACCCGGAAGCCAACGTCGCCTACTATCGCGAGCAAGGTATCCCCGCGGCGGCGGTCGTCGAGTATCTTCTGCACGTTGCCAGCGCCAACTTCGAACCGTGGCGCAAAGCCAACCCCGGCGCCGACAGCCGAGAATTCAAACTGACACTGGAGACGATCACGGCGTCAAGCGGCGCGCTGCTCGACTTGGCGAAGCTCGCCGATATCAGCCGTGAGGTCATCAGTATGATGCCCGAGCCCGATATCCTGGCCGCAGTGTTGGCGTGGGCCTCTGTACACCGCCCGGCCTTCGCGGCGGCCCTCTCGGGCGACCCGGCCTACACACACCACGTCCTCATGATCGACAGGGACACACCGAAGCGCCGCAAAGACTTCGCAAAGTGGAGCGATCTCGAAGAACAGTGGAGCTTTTTCTTCGACACCCTCTTCGAAGCACCCACAGACTTGACCGACGAGCGTTACCAACGTGTCCCAGCCTCGGACATCGTGGAAACGGCGAAGCGCTTTCTGGACACCTACGACCCCGCGGACGACAAAGACACCTGGTTTGCCAAGATCCGGGCGATAACGAAGAAGCTCGGGTATGCCGAGTCGACCAAAGAGTACAAGGCGTCGCCCGGGGTGTTCCGCGGCTCCGTTGTCGAGGTGTCGAACGTCCTACGAGTGCTGGTCACCGGGCGCACCCGCTCGCCGGATCTGTACACGGTCATGACGGTCATGGGTCCAGCGCGCGTGCGACAGCGCGTGGGCATTGCACTTCAAGCTGTGCACTGAGGCAAGGGTCCTCAGGGAAGTTGTGCCACGAGAATGATTGAGTCAGCAGTCTGTCGCACTTGGAAGCCCGCAGCGACCCAACGGGGAGCGGGCCATAGAAAGGACGCCGGCCGCAGGCCCGCCGGCCGCAGGCCCGAACAGGAGGGTTTCATTGATGAGTAGCGCCAAGGCCGAAGCAACCACCGCCGCCGCGGGAACCGATTTCATCCGCCAGATCGTGAGCAACGATCTGGCGAGTGGCAAGCATACCTCCGTGTGTACCCGGTTTCCGCCCGAACCGAACGGCTACCTGCACATCGGCCACGCCAAGTCGATCTGCTTGAACTTCGGTATCGCCGGTGAGTTCGGCGGGATCTGTCATCTGCGCTTCGACGACACGAACCCGGCCAAGGAGGATGTCGAGTACGTCGATTCGATCCAGGAGGACGTCCGTTGGCTGGGCTTCGATTGGGCGGACAAGCTGTTCTACGCTTCGGACTATTTCGAGAGGCTTTGCGAGTATGCCCGCGAGCTGATTCGGAAAGGGAAGGCGTACGTCTGCCACCTCACGCCTGAAGAGACGCGCGCCTACCGGGGCACGCTCACCGAACCAGGCAGGAACAGTCCCCATCGCGACCGTCCGGTCGAAGAAAACCTGGAGCTGTTCGAGCAGATGAGGCGTGGCGAGCTGGCGGAAGGCACGTGTGTGTTGCGTGCGAAGATCGACATGGCATCGCCCAACGTGAACATGCGCGACCCCGCCGTGTACCGCATCAAGAAGGCGCACCACCACCGCACCGGTGACACGTGGTGCATCTACCCGATGTACGACTTCGCGCATGGGCTCTCCGACGCCATCGAGGGGATCACGCACTCCATTTGCACGCTGGAGTTCGAGGATCACCGCCCGCTGTACGACTGGTTCCTCGACCAGCTCGATGTCCCGTGCCACCCGCGGCAGATCGAGTTCGCCCGCCTGAACCTGACCTACACGGTTCTCAGCAAACGTAAATTATTGGAGCTCGTGCGCGCCGGGCATGTCGATGGCTGGGATGACCCGCGCATGCCGACGATTGCTGGCTACCGCCGGCGCGGTTACACCCCCGAATCGATCCGCAACTTCTGTGACCGCATCGGGGTGGCCAAGGCCAACAGCACGGTCGACGTCGCGATGCTCGAGCACAGTATCCGCGACGACCTCAACAAGACGGCGCCTCGCGCGATGGCAGTGCTCGCGCCGCTGCGCGTTGTCATTGACAACTATCCGGCAGACGCGGTCGAGGAAATCGAGGCGGTCAACCATCCAGAGGATCCGTCTGCCGGCACCCGCAAGGTACCGTTCTCGAAGGTCCTGTACATCGAGCAGGATGACTTCCAGGAAACGCCTGCGCCGAAATACTTTCGGCTGGCGCCCGGAAGGGAAGTCCGACTGCGCTATGCATACTTCATCACCTGTCAGAGTGTGGTGAAGGACCCGCAGACAGGCGCGGTGATCGAAGTCCACTGTACCTACGACTCGGCGACTCGCGGCGGGAATGCCCCCGACGGGCGCAAGGTGAAAAGCACCTTGCACTGGGTCTCGGCAGAGCGCTGCATCGAGGCCGAGGTCCGGTTGTACGAGCGTCTCTTCGCCGTGGAGTTTCCGGAACGTCAAGAGAATTTCGTTGCGGCGCTCAACCCCGCCTCGCTCGAGATTCTGCGCGGCTGCAAGCTCGAGCCCTCGCTCGCAACAGCACAGCCGGGTGATCGGGTGCAGTTTGAGCGTCAAGGCTACTTTTGCGTCGATCCAAAGCTCTCGAAATCCGCTCAGCCCGTCTTCAATCGTATCGTCGGCTTAAAGGACACCTGGGCAACAATCCAGAAGCGGGGCGCGTAACGGTGCAGTCGCGCGAGCTTGCGAAAACTACGCCTCCAGGTTCGCACCGCGGCCGGAGCGGGCTGCTCGTGGGTGCCGCAGTCTTCTCGGGAGCACCACCGCGCCTGGGCCGCAGCCGAAAGACTCCTGGGCGCTGCCATCCGTAAGCTGCACCGATCGACGACTCGCGGGGCGCCGTGGCGTGCAGCCCGCTGGCATACGGGTTGCCTACAGGTTTCAACCGGCCCAATTCGTTGAGCGCCCGAGAGGTGGAGGCACAGGGTATGGAGAATCTCGTTGCAACACCCACTGCAGCTATTCGCCGCTCGCGCGGCTTCTGGAGTCGCATTCCGCAGCCTTCCCCGCTGCGCCTCTTTCAGACATTGATCCGCTGGGAATGGCCGATGCGGCTGCTCAACCCGCTGTTCGGAGACTTCAATCCGTTCTTGCCGGAGTTTCGGGTCGATCCCTACCCTGCCTACCGCACGCTGCAGGAAAAACATCGCGTCTACACCAATCGCGTGCTCGGAACCTACCTCTTGCCGCACTATGACGACATCGTCGCAGTGCTGAGCGACGCGCGCTTTTCCGTCGATCGCCCCCAGGCCGACGTGTTTCAGCGCCTGCAACCCTTCCGTGGCCTGAGCCCGGAGTTCACGCAAGCCATCCAAAGTGCGCTGCTGATGAGCGACCCACCGCAGCACACACGGTTGCGCCGCCTGGTCAACAAAGCGTTCACACCGCGCGTCGTTGACGGCTTGCGCACACGCATCCATGCGGTGGTAGACGAGCTGCTCGACGCGGTGGCGGCGCGCGGCGAGATGGAGCTGATTCACGCCCTGGCGTATCCGCTGCCGGTGACGGTCATCGCCGACATGCTCGGCATCCCGGTCGCCGACCGCGACCGCTTCAAGCACTGGTCGGACACCCTCGCCGTACTGCTCGATCCGCTGCAAGCCGCCGAGGGCCTGGCGCCGACCGAGCGCGCCTTCAACGAGATCGGCGTCTATATGCGTCCGATCTATGCGGCGCGTCGGCAGGCGCCGCGGGATGACCTGATCAGCGCGCTGGTCGCGGTCGAGGACCAGGGCCAGCAGCTGACGGAGATCGAGTTGCTGTCGCTCACCATGCTCATCCTGGGCGCCGGGCATGAAACGACGACCAACCTCATCGCCAATGCCGTGCTCGCGCTCCTGCGCCATCCCGGCGAACGCCGCCGCTTGCAGGATGATCCGTCCCTCATCGGCTCCGCGGTGGAAGAGTTCCTGCGTTACGACAGCCCGGTGCAGCTCACCGACCGCGTGGCCACGGTCGACTGCGAGATCGCCGGGCAACCGATCCGCCGCGGCAGCGTCGTGGCCCTGCTGCTCGGCGCCGCCAACCGCGACCCTGCGCACTTTCCCGAACCCGACCGCTTCGACGTCGCTCGCAAGGACAACCACCACCTGTCGTTCGGCTACGGCGCCCACTTCTGCCTCGGCGCAGCGCTGGCGCGGGTCGAAGCGCAGATCGCGATCACGACGCTCCTGCGCCGGTTTCCGGATCTCGACGGCGACCGCGCCCCGCAGCACTGGAAGCGCTCCATGGTGCTGCGCGGTCCGACGTCGCTGCACCTGCGATGGTAAGTCAGCGTAGACCTCTTGGAGAGATCCGCAGATTGGCGCCGATTTCCACAGATTCAGCTCACCTACAGGCATCGGAGTGAACATCGGGGGGATCCCTCCGCAGACAGGCCATTTCCCAGCTGAAAGTGCGTGTCTAAGCCCGGAAACCCCAGTTAGGGAGAGTTGAAAGAAGCGCATCGTTCTGAAACCCG
>CAZTDK010000190.1:0-9510 GCA_964611965.1 uncultured Binatia bacterium (SeqCode)
CGTCGTCGACGTTCTGCGGAGCGGTGGACAGGGAATCCTCGCATGCTTTCACGACCCCGGGTTCCGTTTCGTGCGCGCCGACGTGCGCGACCCGGACGCGATGGCGCCGTTGATTGCGGGCGTCGACGCCGTCGTCCATCTGGCGGCCATCGTTGGGTTCCCAGCGTGCCGCAAATACCCGGAGTTGGCTCGCGAAACGAACATTCAGGGCACACAGACCGTGATGCAGGCGCTGCGCCGCGAGCAAGTGTTGATCTACGCATCGAGTGGCAGCAACTACGGTTTTGTCGAAGCCCTGTGCACCGAGGATAGCCCGCTCAACCCAACGTCATTCTACGCCGCCACCAAAACCGAAGGCGAACAGATCAGCCTGCAGCACCCGCGCGCCACCGCCCTGCGGTTCGCAACGGCGTTCGGCGTGTCGCCGCGGATGCGCCTCGATCTGATGATCAACAACTTCGTGCACCAGGCGATCGTCAACAAGCAGCTCATCGTCTACGAACGCCATTTCCGCCGCACCTTCGTCAGTGTGCGTGACATCGCGCGATCGATCCTGTTCGCACTCGACCGGATCGATCGGATGGCCGGCGAAGCGTACAATATCGGCGATGAATCCATGAACTTCACCAAGGAACAGGTGGCCCTGAAGGTTCGTGAATTCGTGCCCTTCTACCTGCATTTCGCGGACATCGGCACGGATGCAGACAGTCGGGACTACGATGTTTCGTATGAAAAGATTCGGCAGCTCGGTTACCGCACGGAGGTCACCCTGGATGCCGGTATCGGCGAATTGGTAAGGGCGATGGACGTGTTGGACATCTTCGACCCGTACAGCAATGTCTGAAAGGGAGGGGCGTGGACTGGTCCAAGACGAACGTAGCGGTTCTCGGTGGCGGCGGCTTTCTGGGCAGACACGTCGCCGTCGAATTGCGCAAGCGCGGCGGCGCGCCCGTCATCGCGCGTACCGCCGAAGGATGGGACTTCAGGGAGCCGTCCAGCGCGCTGCGTTTCTTCGAGCGCTATCGCCCGGAGGTCGTCTTCAATTGCGCGGCGCGCCAGGGAGGACTGGACTATCAGCGGCGCTACCCGGCGGACGTCTTCTTCGACAACATGCTGATGGGCCTGCATTCGATGCATACGGCGTCGCAGGCCGGGGTCAAGAAGTACATCAACATCGTCGCGGCCTGCTCCTATCCCGGCTATCTCGACGGCGCCATGCGAGAAGACGACTACTGGTCCGGCCCGCTGCACGACTCCGTGGTGAACTATGGCTTCACGAAGAAGGCGCAGGTGGTGCAAGGGCTGTGCTACCGGCGGCAGTTCGGCTTCGACTCGATCCACCTGCTCATGACGAATCTCTACGGTCCCGGCGAGCACTTCGATGTGGAACGCTCGCACGGGCTTGCGGCGCTGCTGCGCAAATTCTACGAAGCGCAGCGCTTCGGCCGGCCGCACGTGCTGATCTGGGGCAGCGGTCGGCCGGTGCGGGAGTGGCTCTACGTCGAGGATGCCGCGGAGGCGATCGTCGCGGCGGCCGAGCGCTATGATGGAGCGGAGCCGATCAACGTGAGCGTCGGCAGCGGCCTCAGCATCACCGACCTGGCCCTGCTGATCAAGGACGTCGTCGGCTACGGCGGCGAGCTCGTGTACGATCTCGAAAAGCCTGACGGCGCCCCGCACAAGACGTTCGCCAACGACCGTATACAGAGTCTCGTCGGCTGGCATCCGAGAACAGCGCTGCGTGACGGCATCGCGCGCACGCTGCAATGGCTGGACGCACACTACGACGAAGCGATCACGGCACGCTGAGCCGAGCCACTCGGGTGACCAAATACAGGTCGAGAATAGAGTGTTACGATGCCTCGCACCGCCGGTAGGGCTCAGTGTACGACGCGCAACGCATCAGCCGCCGGTGCGGGCGGCGGTCCGGCGGACCGCTTCTGGCTCGGTTCCGGCGTCGGCATGCGGCCCAAGAGAATCTTGCGCAGCACGGCCAACCCTTCGGTGCGGTACTTCCAGACGAAGCGGGCGAATTCCCGGTAGCGTCGGTTCCCGAGAAACACCTTGATGTAGGCCAGCAGCTGCAGGGTTTCGAGCTCGCGCCGCGACAAGTTTTCGAACGCCAGCGCGTTGCCGATCTGTTTGTTGTAGTCGTTCCAGTCGGTCGACAGCAGCCGATAGCCGCCCTCGCCACGCGCCGCCATCGCCGCCACCTCGGTGCCCGGGTAGGGAACCATCACACCGATGCTCGGCTGCTCCGGGTTCAGCGTAACCGCGAAGTCGATCGTCCGCATCGCCGACTCCCAGGTCTCATAGGGGTGACCGATGATCAGCAGTCCCTCGATCGGCAGACCAACCGCACCGGCGGCTTGACGCGCCGCCACCACCCGCTGCATCGTCGAGCCCTTCTTCATGCGGCGCATGATGTCCGGGTCGCCGGTCTCGATGCCCAGACCACACATGCGGCAGCCGGCCGCCTTCATCTTGGCGAAGAGCTCGCGGTCGACGAGGTTGACGTGGGTCTGCGCCGACCAGCGCAGCTGGCGTCCAATGGCGGCGGCGATCATCGCGTCGAGCAGGCGGTGGGTGCGCTCGCGGTCGGCGGTGAACAGTTCGTCGCAGACGTAGAGCTCCGTGCCGCCGCGTCCGATGATCGCCTCGAGCTCCGTCATCACATGGTCCACGGAGCGCACACGTACCGTCCGGCCGTTGGGGTTCGCGCAGAAGGTGCAGCGAAAGGCGCAGCCACGTTGGGTCATGAAGAGGTAGCGCGGCGACGGCGGCAGGAGGTCCCAGGCGGGAAGCGGAAACGTGTCGAGGTCCACCGTGCGCTGGCGCTCGGCGGTGCGTGTCACCCCGCCGCCGTCGCGGAAGCACAGGCCGGGGATCCCCGCCAGGGCCGTCTGCCGGTCGAGCGCCGTGATCAGCTCGGCAAAGGTCACCTCGCCCTCGCCGATGACCACGCAGTCGAACGCCGGAAACTCCTCGAGCGTCTGCTCCGGAAGCACGCTGGCGTGCACCCCGCCGACCACGGTGGTGATCGCCGGCGACAGCGCCTTCACCATGCCCGCGACCCGTGCGGCCGGATTGATTTCGTTGGTAAACGCGGTGAGTCCCACGACGTCAGGTGCGAACCGCCGCACACGTTCGAGGATGGCTTCGTAGGAGAGACGTTCGAACTTGCCGTCCACGATCTGCACGTCGGCAAGCCCGTCTGCACGCAGCTGCGCCGCCAGGCAGGCCAACCCCAGACGCGTAAAGTTCGGTGTGTCGAACTCGTCCACGCGCTGATAGGGCGGCGGGTTGATCAGAAGGACGCGCACATTCTCATTTACCGGTGACGGTTTGGAGAATGCAAGGGAAATTCGGGCCTGCGGCCGGCGTCTGCTGCTCGCAGCCTGTCGGACTTGGCAGTGCGCAGCGACCCAACGGGGAGCGGGCCGTAGAAGAGACGCCGGCCGCAGGCCCTAGGTCGCCCTACTTCCCGCCCGCCAGCCCCTTGGCAAACTTCGCGGCCGCGGCAAGGTCGTCGGCGCTCAGTGACTTCAGCCCAGCGTGCTTCTTGTTCTCCGAGATAGCTTTGACCAGGTCCGCGTCGGCCATGCCGGCGATCGTGGCGTTACCCGCGAGGGCGGGAACCTTCATGGCCTTGGCGACAGCCGAGTCGGCTTGGCCGGCATCGCCGTGGCACTTGGCACAGTTGGTCTTGTACGCCGCGGCTCCGTCCGCGGCGTGTGCCACGCTGATGGCCCCCATGCCGACGAAGGCGGCAGTGACGACCAGGATGATGAATCTCATGATTCCTCCTTTCGACCGGTCACCGCGATGCGATCGGGTGACAGTGTCGCTGACGCGGTGGCCGATTCCATCCGCGTTTGTTTCAACGCACAATCCGTCTGCTCGTTGCGCCTCAGCCCGTCGCCTGCGCACAGAAGAACTCGGCTTGCAAGGTTCCCCAGTCGACCAGCGGGGCGCCGTGGTCCGCCGGTCCGCCAGCCTGGCGCAGCCGGGCAATTTCGCCTTGGTACCAGTCTACAACGGGCTTGCCAACATGCAACGACGTGAGCTCTCCGGCCAGGTCCGTCGCTTCGAGCAGACAGACCCAGCCACCCTCGTACGGGCTTTGTTCAAGCCAGCCCGGACTGGCCAGCAGTCCCGTATTGACTTCCACGACCCGCCCGGAGAGCGGTGCAGGGAAGTGGATCGCCGCCTGGCCGCGGTGCAGCGTGAAGATCGGCTCGCCGCGCAGTACGGTCTTGCCCTTCTCGGGGAGATCGACGTGCTCGATCCTCCCCAGCGCCTGGCGCGCGAAGTCGTCGAGCCCGATGCGCACCTGTCCCGACGCCTCGATCCGGGCCCACGCATGGCCGCCGGAAAGAAACGCACCGCCCGGCACACAGAACTCACCCGCGGGCGCCGCTTGCACCAGGGCAGGGGTGACGACGCGCACGCGCGGCAGGCGTTGCGCCTCGAGTCGCGCCTCGCGCTTCAACAGGAGCCGGCGCGCAAACGCGCGCAGCTCATCCGTAGCGAAGGGTTTCTGCACGTAGTCCACGGCGCCATGCTGCATGGTCTCTACCGCCGATTCGACCGTCGCGTAGCCCGTGATCACCACGACGTCGATGTCGGGCCGTAAGTGCTTGACGCCCTTCACCACCTCGACGCCGTCCATGCCCGGCATCTTGAGGTCGGTGAATACGAAGTCGTAGTCGTTGCGCTGCACCAACCCGAGGGCTTCCGGTCCGCTCTCGACGGTGTCGACGTTGAAGCCCTCGAGCACCAGGACCTTGCGGAACGCGTCGAGGATGACCGACTCGTCATCGACGGCAAGGATGCGCGCCTTCGGCTTGGGCACCTCTACGCGTTTGAGGCTCCGCGCCTCGTGCGTGAAATCCAAGCGCACCGACGTGGCCAGCGCGGCTTCACGCTCGCGCTGCACGCGCCGCTCATCGAGTCGTTGCCGCGCTGTGCGGACGAGAATGTCCGCCGCCACGAAGCTCACAAACATCAGGACGACGATCAGGACCGCCATGGGTCTTCCTCCTTGGTAAATGACCTGTCGGCCAGCGCCCGCCGCACACACGCCAGCAGCTCGCGTGCCTCGAATGGTTTGGCGAGGAACGCCGCGGCGCCCGCTTCCCGCGCGCGCACCGCCAGATCGGGTGTCGCGTAGCCGGTGATCAAGATGACGGGTAGGTCGGGGCGCCGGCCGACAAGCTCGTGCAAGACTTCCGCGCCCGAACGGTCGGGCAACATAAGGTCACAGATGACCAGTCGACAATCCGCCACGGCGGGGTGGCCAATGCCGGAGTCGGCATCGTCCGCGGTTTCCACACGTAGGCCGCTCGCTTCAAGCACCCGCCGGATGCCGGCGCGGACCACCGGTTCGTCGTCGATCACCAGCACGTCACAGACGCTCATGCCGCACCTCGCATCTCTGCCGCGTGTTCCATCGGCAGGCGGACGGCGAAGGAGGTCCCGACATCCTTCTCGCTGACCACTTCGATCGTGCCTCCATGGCTCTCGACGATTCCCCAGGTGATCGCCAGTCCCAACCCCGTGCCGTGGACGCCTTTGGTGGTGAAAAACGGCTCGAAAAGCTTGGCGAGGTTCTCGCGTGCAATGCCGCGCCCGTTGTCCGCAACGCACATCTCAACCACGGCCGCCGGGCCGCGGCGTTCGCTGGCCTCCCACGCGGTGAAATGACATCCCGTCCGCGTGCACCAGCGAATCGCTTCGTCATCAGGACCGCGCACCGCGAACGTCGGCGCCGCACAGTGCTCGCATGGATGATCAGGTTCGAGGAGCGCGATGCGGCAGCGCGAGCAGGCCGCAGCGGCGATGATCCCCTCGTCGCAGGGCTCGGCGGATTGGTGATTGAACCGGCCGTAAACCGGGTCGAGGTTGAACGTCCACTCGCGGCCGCGATGCGCGCGCAACACGCGGATTGCGGGCAGGCCGGCGATACGGCTACTGGGATCGAGCAGGTCGCACCCGTTCGGACACGCGGCGCGCCGAATGGGCGCGTGACCGCGCGGCTCCAGCTGCACCCGGCGGCTGGACAGCCGCACCGTGCCGCCGCGTTCGCCGATGGCGTCGGCGGCATTCAGCACCAGGTTCACCAGCACCTGCTGCATCTGGTTGGGATCCGCGTCGACCGGCGGCAGATCGTCGGCCAGGTCCAACGTCACCGCGATATGACTGAGCTGCAGCTGATTGACCACCACCGCCACGGCGCGCCGCGCCACCGTGTTCATGTCCGTCGCTTGGCGACGCGGCGGCGTTTGCCGCGCGAAGTCGAGCAGCCCGCGCACGATCTCGCGGCACCGTTTGGTCTCGCGCACGATGACCTCGAGATCCGCACGAAGCTCCGGCTGGTCCTCCGCACGGTCGAGGAGAAACGACGCATAGGTGAGCACCCCGGTCAGCGGGTTGTTGATCTCATGCGCCACGCCGGCCGCGAGGCGGCCGACTGATGCCAGCTTGTCAGCTTGCGTGAGCTGTCCCTTGGCTTCCGCCAGGTGCGCCGTCATGGCATTGAAGGCCCGCGCCAGCTCGCCGAGCTCGTTGCGGCCGGATACCGGAATAGTGACCGTGAGATCGCCGGCGGCCACGCGCCGCGTCCCCGCCGCGAGCGCCTCGACGGGGCGGCCGACCAGCCGCCGGCTGAGCCACCACAGCAGGAAGCCGGCAACGATGACCGCCGCACCCGCCAGCCCCATCGTGCGCGTGCGGCTCGCGGCGATCTCACGGTCGACGTCGTCGAGCGACAGCGTCACGTCCAGCACTCCCAGGACCGTCTCCTCGGGACCGTGAGCGTGGCACGCAGCGCTCGAGCACGCGGGCTGATTCTGAATGGGGTTGACGATCCCGAGGACACGATGCCCGGACGCGTTGGTGAAGATGCGCGCCCGTTCGTGGACCGGCGGCTTCGTGAGCGGCTGGTCCTGCGCATGGCAGGCGAAACAGGACTCGGCCTTCTTGTCCAGGCTGCGTCCGATGTCGTCCGGCTGCGACGAAAACACAATGCGCCCTTGCTTGTTGAACACCCGCACGCGCTCGATGCGCTCGGCGCGGCCGATGGCTTCGATCTGCCTGAGCAAGGGATCGCGACGGTTCTCCAGCATGTAGTCCTGCGTGCTGCGCTTGACGGCTTCGCTGAGCAGGTCGGCGCTGCGCGTGAGTTGCGCGATCATCTCCAGGCGATGGTTGCGCAAGGTGACGCTGGCAACCAGTCCGATGCCCAGGGCGGTGACCAGCCCTACGGCAGCGACGATCTGCAGTCCGATCCGGGTGTGCACGGTCCCACTCACTGCCCCTTCGTGGGCTCCGGAAAGACCGGAAGATACCGGACCGCCAGTGCGAAGAGCGCGAATCCCAGCGCTACGAGTCCCAGGGACACCGCAACCTCCATCCAGGATGGCACGTACTGCACGCCCGCCGCGCCTTCCATGCCGGTGACGCTGATGTTCAATCGGTTGATGACAAAGCCGAGGACGGAAAACAGCGCCGCGATAACCAGGCCGGTCGGATGGTTGCGCACACGCTCGATGAGCAACATGCCCACGGGAATGACGACGCCGATCGCCATCTCGAGCAAAAACATTGATGCTTCGTAACCCGGGTGCAGAAGCAATACTGCGGAGCCGTTCTTCACGATGACGATGATCCGCAAGAGCCCATAGACGCCGAGGGCGACGACCATCCCGCGCGCCAGCGGCTCGAGCAGGTCCATCTCCAGGTGGCGGCCGAAGGCGCGCTCGGAAAGATACGACTCAAGGATCGTCATGCCGATACCCGCGCCGATCGCCGAGATCAGGAAGAGAAACGGCAGCAGCGGCGTGTACCACAACGGATGCAGCTTGGAGGGCACGATCAAGTACAGCGAGCCGAGCGAGGATTGATGCAGGGTCGACAGGATCACGCCGATGATCACCAGCGGCGTCGCCACGGAATGCAGCAGCCGCCGCGGCCGCTCCAACCGAAGGCCTTCAAACACGACGGGGGAAAACTCAAGGGCCAGCACCGTCGTGTAGAGCATCACGCACCACGCCACCTCGAACATCACCGAGTGCGGATTCCAGAAGATCAGTGCGTGCCAGATGCGCCATGGCTGCCCGAGATCGAACATCAGCCCGACGATGACCAACAAGTAACCGAGGAACCCGGTGAGCACGGTCGGGCGGACGATCGGCTCGAAGCGGTGCAAGTTGAAGATGTGCACGATCGCAGTGAGCGTGAACGCCCCGGCGGCGAGACCGACACCGCAGAGAACATCAAAGCCGATCCACAAACCCCATGGGAAGCGGTCGCTCAGATTGGTGACGGCGCCCAGGCCACGCGTAAAGCGCAGCACGGTGACGCCGGCGAAGAGCACCAGCACGATCGCGAAGATCGCTTCCCAAAAGCCGATCTGGCGGGCGGCGCGCCGCATGGTGGCCACGGCGCTCATGGCCGCTTCTCCTTTTGTGCCGCTTCATAGGCGCGGACATCGTCGCGCCGCTGTGTGATCCAGTGGATGCCGAAAAGCAGCGAGCCCCAGACGACGGCGAACGACGGAACCTTCGACAGGATCTGCCAGGTGAGCAAAGGCAGCGGCTGCCGCGGCACGTTGGTCTTCATGCCGAGCTGCTCGAAGGGAACCTTCGACAGCATGAGCACCGAAGTGCCGCCGGCCTCCTCGATGCCGTAGACGTGATCGATGTACGCGTCCGGGCTGGCCGCGATGCGCCGGCGCGCTTCGCGGATCAGGCTGTCGCGCTCTCCAAATAACGTGGCTCCGGTCGGGCACACGGCAGCACAGGCGGTCGGCAGCCCGCGGCCGACGCGCTCGGCGCACATGATGCATTTCCCCACGATCGGGATCGGCTGGTCCCACTGGTATTTCGGCACACCGAACGGGCACGCCATGATGCAGTAGCGACAGCCGATGCAGCGCGATGCGTCGTACACGACGGGCCCGGCAGCGGTCTTTTGCAGCGCGCTGACCGGACAGACTGAGGCGCACGTGGGTTCGGCACAGTGGAAGCACAGCCGGCGCACGTTGACCCCATTGACCTGTTGCACCGTTGTCCAGGTATACGCCGTGGTGTGATCCTCGATCGGCTCCGGCAAGCCGTTCGACTCCTTGCAGGCGGCACTGCACGCACCGCAGCCGATGCAGCGGGTTGAATCGACGAGCAGGCCGACGCTCATGGATTGCCTCCCATCCGGTGGCAATGGTCGCACGCGTCCGCCACTCCACTCGCCTGCGTTCCATTATGGCAGGCGCCGCACTTCCCGCCCGCATTCATCGCCTCGTGCGTGATGCCGCGAGTCGGTTGCAGGATCGAAAACAGCGCGGGATGGCAGGTGACACAGTGGGTGTCGGCAAGCGGGACGTGCGTCGTATGGCTGAAGACCACCGCGCCCGGCGACGACTCGGCGCCGTTGAAGGTCGCGTCAGGCGGCAGCCGCAGCTCGGGTGTGGGATCGTCGGAGGCAACGCATACGGACCCGAGGGTGGTCATC